>JAKSJE010000009.1 GCA_024398405.1 Bacteroidaceae bacterium | reverse complement strand
CTACTTTACCAAAAACTTTAAAAAAATGTTTGGATGCCTACCCAAAGAATACAGAGGATAAAGGAAATATAGTCGAAATACACACGGGCAAGGAATGCAACTAAACGCATCCTTGCCTTTCCTTTTATGTAAAGGGGTGTTCTATAAATTCCACGCAAATGAAAGATTGACATGAGCTATGTGTGTTATAGAATCCACCTACAACGACTCGGTTTGGTGTCGGAGCAACAGGAGAACAAGCGTTATTTTTGATTATTTTAATCAAAACCGCCTGTCCGATTGAATATTTATGTGTTTTTGTTCTTTTATTGAAAAAAATATGTGACTTTGCGACGTCGTAGCCTGCGTTGTGCCATCGGAAAGTATGTGCGGCTGGGCGGAATACTACAAAATGCTAAAGCGTCATCGATGCTTTGTTCATTGGTCGTTTGAAACCTCGGAAATTTCAAGATGAAGGTCAAGGGCAATGTCTATGGCGGTGGCGACGAGGGCGACGTCACCGGCAAGACCTACGTCCAGATTGGCGAGAACACTGCCCCATAGGCCAGAACCCTGCCCGCGCACTCAGGAAAAACTCTATCAGCCAGCACCGCTTTCGCATGACGACTCATGCGGGGGCGGTGCTTTTCTGTGCTGACAGCGGAGAAACACCCAGCAGGTCACACTCGCCGACACTGAAACATTAGTAACCTTCACACCGAAACATTAGTAACCTTCACACCGAAACATTAGTAATCTTTCACATGAAACATTACTAACCTTTCATAGTAAACATTAGTAATGTTACGATGCGAAGGTCAGTAATGCTTCATGGCATTCGAGTGCGACCTGCCCGGCCGGTGATGCGTTGCTGCCGACGAGGACAGGCCTCGCCCCGGGTGTGACAAGGCTTGTCGGGCTGGGAGCCGGAGCATGTCGGGCGGGGCGTTTTTTCCTTTATCGCGAATAAAGACGTGGTTTGATTGCGGTTTTCTCACGGATTTTTATTAACTTTGCGGTGTGTTATGCGATTCGATGAAGTCATAGGACAGCGAGAGGTGGTCGGTAAACTGACCGATGGGGCAGACGCGGGCCGTCTGCCACATGCCATCCTGCTCTGCGGGCCGGAGGGTAACGGCGGCATGGCAATCGCCCTGGCTCTGGCTGACCGGCTGCTCTCGGTCAGCGACAGCAGCCGTGCCATGATGGCGAAGCTGCAGCATCCCGACCTGCACATGTCGTTCCCGATATTCAAGAAAGACCCGTCGAAGCCGTCAGTGTGCGATGATTTCGTGAAGCGTTGGCGCGAGATGTTGTTGGGCAATCCCTATTTCGGCAGTCAGGAGTGGCTTGACGCCATCGGCGCCGAGAACCACCAACTGATGATCTACGAGGCCGAGAGCGACGCCCTGACGCGCAAGCTCTCCATCAGGTCGAGCCAGGGTGGGTACCGGGTCGTCATCATCTGGCAGCCGGAGAAGATGAATGCCATCTGCGCGAACAAGATACTGAAGTTGCTTGAGGAGCCACCCTCTGGGGTGGTCTTCGTGATGGTCAGCGAGCATCAGGAGCAGCTTCTCGACACGATAAGAAGCCGCTGCCAGATAATCGACGCGCCTCGGCTGACTACCGCTGACATAGAGGAGGCCCTCGTCAGCCGCCATTCCCTGGACCGTGACCAGGCGCACCTCATAGCGCGCTCGTCGTACGGCAACATGACCGCCGCGCTGAGGAGCATCAGCGACGACAGCGAGCAGGAACTGTTCTTCGGCCTCTTCGTCGAGCTCATGCGCCTCTGCTACCAGCGTAAGGTGAAGGAGATGAAGCAGTGGAGCGAGAAGGTGGCGGGCCTGGGGCGCGAGAAGATGAAGCGGTTCCTCGGCTACTGCCAGCGGATGCTGAGGGAGAACTTCATGTATAACTTCCACCGCGAGGAGATTATCTACATGAACGAGCGCGAGAGGTCGTTCGCGGCGAACTTCTCGCCTTTCGTCAACGAGAACAACGTGATAGGCATCATGGAGGAGCTCTCGCTGTGCATGAGGGACGTCAGCCAGAACGCGAACGCCAAGATCGTGTTCTTCGACTTCGCCCTGAAAATGATTGTGTTGATTAAGAACAGATAAGGACTATTATGAATGAATATATTGTAGGCGACGGAGCAGGTGGCATAAGCATAGAAGGGTGCAACAAATGCCCGGGCAAGCTCAACACCTATGACTATCTCGCCGATATCCCGGGTAATGCCCGTGCGAGTGAGATAGTTGAGGTGGAGTTCAAGTCACCGCGTAAGGGTTATTTCATCAACAGCAACCACCTCGACCTTCATAAGGGCGATGTGGTGGCTGTTGAGGCGAGTCCGGGTCATGACGTCGGTACTGTCACGATGACGGGCCGTCTGGTCGAGATGCAGGTCAGGAAGGCCAACCTGAAGCCCGACGTGGAACTGCGGCGCATCTACCGCAAGGCACGTCAGAACGACCTCGACAAGTGGGCAGAGGCGCGCTCTCGCGAGCATGCGACGATGATAGAATCGCGCCAGATAGCCAAGCGTCTCGGTCTGAACATGAAGATAGGTGACGTGGAGTTCCAGGGTGACGGCGGCAAGGCGATATTCTACTATATCGCCGATGGGCGCGTGGACTTCCGCCAGCTCATCAAGGACCTGGCGGCCGCCTTCCACGTGAGGATAGAGATGAAGCAGATAGGTGCGCGCCAGGAGGCCGGGCGCATAGGCGGCATGGGTCCTTGCGGAAGGGAATTGTGCTGCGCCACGTGGATGCCGCGCTTCGTGAGCGTATCGACCAATGCCGCGCGCTTTCAGGATATATCGCTCAACCCGCAGAAACTGGCCGGACAGTGCGCAAAGCTGAAGTGCTGCATGAACTACGAGGTGGACCAGTACGTCGAGAAGCTCAAGCACCTGCCTTCGCGCGAGATCGTGCTCTACACCTTCGACAAGGAATACTACTTCGCTAAGGTTGACATCCTCAGCCGTATGATTACATACTCCACCGACAAGCGCATGCTCGTGGGCGCCGAGACGATCAGCGCCGACCGTGCTTTCGAGATCATGGACATGAACCGCAGGGGTGAGAAGCCTGACAGCCTGTCGGGCAAGTCGGAGAGGACTGACAAGATGCCGCTCGACCTCGTGGAGCAGGAGAACATCAACCGCTTCGACAAGGCGAAGAAAAAGCGGAAAAAGAAGAAGCCTTCGGGTCAGCAGGGTCAGCCAAAGGGCCATGGCGGCCAGGAGGAACAGAAATAACGTCACCCATGAGGAGGTGTCTCTCGCTTGCCCTGGCGGCCGTGGCCGTGCCGTTGCTGACCGTGTCGTGCCTCAGCGACGGGAGGGTCTATTCCCATTACGAGGACATCGCGGGGAGCAGATGGGACAAGTCCGACACGGTGACGTTCCGTCTGCCGAGGCTGAAGGCAGCAGGTGAGTACACGCCTGCCGTCATGGTCAGGACCACCGACAACTACGGCTACCGTAACCTCAACGTGGTGGTGAGGCTCTATTCCGACAGGCTGGTCAGGACCGACACCCTGACCCTCGACATCTTCGACCGTAATGGCATGAGCCAGGGGCATGGCTTGATACACACGGAGTTCAGCGGCAAACTGCCGCCGGTGGAGCTTGACACGACGGAATACACGGTGAGCATACAGAGCCTCATGACCGAGACCCCGCTTGTGGGAGTCTCGGGCGTGGGGCTCACCCTATGACCGCGGCACGTGAGGCGGTCACGGCTATGAGCTCAATGGAAGAAGTAGTAGGCGAAGAGTATCGCGGCTACGAAACCGAAGAGGTCAGCCAATAGCCCGAGCCCCACGGAGTTGCGGAATTTCTTTATGCCCACGCTGCCGAAATAGATTGACAATATGTAGAAGGTGGTGTCGGTACTGCCCTGGAACATCGAAGCCAGGTGTCCGGCGAAGGAGTCCGGTCCCTGCGAGCTCATTATCTCCAGCATCATGCCACGCGCTCCGCTGCCGTTCAGCGGCTTGAGCAACGCCACCGGAAGTGCGTCGGTGAAGTCGCTGTTGATACCGCACAGTCCCACGAGGTACTTTATGCCTTCGAGCAGCCAGTCGAGCGCGCCGGAGGCCTTGAACACGCCGATCGCGGCGAGAATGGCCACGACGTAGGGGATGAGTGTGACTGCCACCTTGAACCCACCCTTGGCGCCTTCGACGAACGAGTCGAACACATTGACCTTCCTGAAGAACCCATAGAGCACGAACGTGGCGATGGTGCCGAGTATGAGACAGCTGGTCAGTACCCTGCTGAACGACTGCACCTGGCTGTTGTCCATTCCGCTCATCACCCAGAACAGTCCGCCAATCAGGGCGGCGATGCCCAGGAACATCGCCAGAAGCGCCGGCTTGAGAAGGTTTATCCTCTGGCTGATGGCGCAGGCAATGACTCCGAGGGTGACGGATGTGGCTGTGACGAGCAGCAGCGGCACGAAGATGTCGGTGGGGTCGGCGGCGCCCGCCTTCGAGCGGTAAGCCATGATGCTGACCGGTATGAGAGTGAGCCCGGCCGTGTTCATGACGAGGAACATAATCATCGGGTTTGACGCGGTGTCCTTCGTCGGGTTGATGCTCTGGAGTTCCTGCATGGCCTTCAGCCCCATGGGCGTGGCCGCGTTGTCGAGTCCGAGCAGGTTGGCTGAGATGTTCATGAAGATGGCTCCCAATGCGGGATGGTCCTTGGGGATGTCAGGGAACAGCTTGGTGAGCACGGGTGAGAGGAACCTGGCGAGACGGTCAACCATCCCGCTGTCCTCGCCTATCTTCAGCAGTCCCATCCAGAAGGTGAGCATACCGGTGAGACCGAGAGTGATCTCGAAGGCGAGGTTCGACATGTCGAAGGTGGCGTCCATCATGGACGGAAGGGTCTCGGTGTCGCCAAGCACACAGAGGCGTATGGCGCCGACTATCATCCCGATGATGAAAAGGGCTATCCAAATGTAGTTCAAAGTCATAATGGCTGCAAAAATAGGGAAAAAAGGTCAAATAAGCAAATTTTCCTGACCAAATAGCGGCTGGAACGCGATTATTCATGTTCCGGAAGGGCTGGCTCAAGGGTGGTAGGCCTTTTCAGGACGTGAGATGTCATTATTTTGCCGTTATATACTATGTATATCGCAACTTTTTCTTAACTTTGCGGCGATTATGCGCTTTTTCAGGAAACTTGACATATTCGTGCTGAAGAATTTCATTCTTCTGTTTGCCGGGACGTTCTGCATCTGCATGTTCGCAGTCATGATGCAGTTCTTGTGGAAATACGTGGACGAACTCGTGGGCAAGGGTCTGGACATGTGGACGATGGCGAAGTTCTTCTTCTACGCTGCCTGCACCTTGGTGCCCCTCGCCCTGCCCCTGGCGATACTGCTGACCTCGCTGATCTCGTTCGGCAACATGGGCGAGCGTCTGGAGCTGCTCTCGATAAAGGCCGCCGGCATCTCCCTCTACAGGACGTTCCGGCCTCTCGTCTTCCTCATGTTCATCATGACCGGCGTATCCTTCTTGTTCCAGAACAACATCTGCCCGAGCTCCGAGCGCAGGCTCATGCAGCTTCTCTATTCCATGAGGCAGAAGTCGCCGGAACTCGACATACCTGAGGGCACGTTCTACTCAGGCATCTCAGGGCTGAACATCTACGTACACAAGAAGAACAAGAAGACCGGCATGCTCTACACCCTCATGATCTATGACATGCGCCAGGGCATCAGCAGGGCGCATATCCTGCTTGCGGACTCAGGGTACCTGGAGACCAGCGCCGACAACAAGAACCTCCTGCTCCACATGTTCAACGGCGAGCAGTTCGAGAACATGCAGGAGGGAGTTCTGGCCACGAGCAACATACCTTACCGTCGCGAGACCTTCGTGGAGAAGCATTTCCTCATTGATTTCGACACCAACCTGAACATGGCGGACGAGAACGACTTCAGGCGAAGCGCCTCGACCAAGAACCTCAGCGAGATCTCCTTCGGCATTGACTCGCTGAACCGTGAGTGTGACAGCATAAGCCGCGAGATGTATGAGGGTACCAAGATGAGAGCCTTGTACACCCCCCGGTTGCATATGTCAGTCGAGGATGTCACTGGAGGGGAGGTTCCGGACGGTGGTCTCCGGAGACCGGCGGGAAAGTCGGAACTGATGGTTCGTCTGGACTCGGCCTACAGCCGTATGTCGCTCAGCCAGCAGTCGGCAGCGCTCCAGGCGGCCATGCAGAAGGTGCAGCTGCAGCAACAGGAACTGCAATGGACCAGCGGGGAACTGTTGTCGAACGACAAACTGCTGAGACGCCACAAGGTGCAGTTCTGGCAAATCATCACCGTCTCGCTCTCTTGCCTGGTCTTCTTCTTCGTAGGGGCCCCGTTGGGAGCGATAATCAGGAAGGGCGGACTGGGGATGCCTGTGGTGGTGGCGGTGATAGTGTTCATCGTCTATTACATGATCAACACCAGCGGCATGAAGCTTGGTCGCGAGGGCTCGATACCGGCATGGATAGGCATGTGGGCAAGCACGGTGGTGCTCGCACCGTTGGGGGCTTTCCTCACGGTGAAGTCGAACAACGACTCCGTGGTCTTCAACATGGACTCCTACGTGTCGTTCCTCAAGAAACTGCTCGGCATACCGGCAAAGCGCCATATCGGCAGGAAGGAAGTAATCATCAATGACCCTGACTACGACGGCATGTACGGGCAGTTGCACATCCTTGAGAGAGAGGTCAGGGAGTACAGACGCAGTCACAAGCGCCAGTTCGTCGTATTGGTGCTGATAAACATGATAAGGAACAAGAAGTCGGAGGAACTGGCGAGAATCAGCGCGAGACTTGAGTATTGCGTCGATGTCTTGTCGAACAGCAAAGACCGTCAGATACTGTACGCACTGAACGACTTCCCGGTGCTTGACCCTTCCCCAAGATTCGTCAACCGCTCCCGCGGCGAGTGCAGGACGATAGCGCACGTCTGCAAGAAGGTCTATGACAGGATTGCCGGGCTCGGGCTGGTGGTCACGGATAATGATACAAGCAAAGACAATGGATAAAGGACAAATAGTATTCAACACCGTCGATGAGGCGATAGAGGAATTCCGTCAGGGCAAGATGGTGATTGTGGTTGATGACGAGGACCGTGAGAACGAAGGCGACTTCATCACTCCGGCTGAGCTCATCACTCCAGAGAAGATCAACTTCATGCTGAAAGAGGGCAGGGGCGTGCTCTGTGCCCCTATCACGATCACGAGAGCGTCAGAGCTGAACCTCAAACACCAGGTGGACTTCAACACCTCGGCGCTGGGCACACCTTTCACTGTGACGGTCGATAAGCTTGAAGGGTGCACCACCGGCGTGTCCGTATATGACAGGGCGGCTACGATCAAGGCGCTTGCCGACCCGGAGTCGAAGCCTGAGACCTTCGGGCGTCCCGGTCACATCTGTCCCCTGTACGCGCAGGACAACGGTGTCCTCCGTCGCGCCGGACACACGGAGGCGGCAATCGACCTGGCGAAACTGGCCGGACTCCAGCCCGCCGCCGCTCTGATAGAGATACTGAATCCGGACGGCACGATGGCGCGGCTGCCGCAGCTCATGGAGAAGGCAAGGGAGACGGGCATGAAAATCATCCAGATAAAAGACCTGATCGCCTACCGTCTCAGACGGGAGTCGCTCGTGGAGAAAGGCGTCGAGGCAGACCTGCCCACCGACTACGGGCATTTCCGCATCATTCCGTTCAGGCAGAAGAACGGGCTTGAGCACGTGGCGCTGATAAAGGGGACGTGGAAACCCGATGAGCCGGTGCTGGTGAGGATGCATTCGTCATGTGCCACAGGCGACATATTCGGCTCGAGGCGATGTGACTGTGGCGACCAGCTACACAAGTCCATGCGGCTCATCGAGAAGGAAGGCAAGGGCGCTGTGGTCTATCTCAGCCAGGAAGGACGAGGTATCGGACTGATGAACAAGATAGCAGCCTATAAACTCCAGGAGGAGGGCCTCGACACGGTGGACGCCAACATACACCTCGGCTTCAAGCCTGACCTGAGAGACTATGGCATAGGAAGCCAGATACTGCGTGAGCTCGGGATAAGCAAGATAAGGCTCATAACGAACAATCCGGTCAAGCGTGTGGGGCTGCAAGGCTATGGGCTTGAGATAGTCGAGAACGTGCCGATTGAGATCGTCCCGAACGAATACAACGAGAAATACCTCAGGACGAAGAAGGAGCGTATGGGTCATACGCTGCACCTATGAGAGAACATCCGAGTAACCAACAGACAGAACACACAAAGAACAGAACAAGATATATGGAACTATCGAACAGACTTATGAACCTGCAACCGTCCGCGACTCTGGCAATGTCGCAGAAGAGCAGTGAGTTGCAGGCCCAGGGTATTGACGTCATCAACATGAGCGTCGGTGAACCAGACTTCAACACCCCCGACCATATCAAGGCGGCGGCCAAGCAGGCAATAGACGAGAACTACAGCAGATACAGTCCGGTGCCGGGCTATCCGGAACTGAAGAAGGCCATAGTCAATAAGCTCAGGACCGAGAACGGGCTGGAGTACACCCCTTCCCAGATTCTTGTGTCGAACGGCGCCAAGCAGTCGGTATGCAACGCCGTGATGGCTCTTGCTGGTCCCGGCGACGAGGTCATCATACCTGCTCCTTACTGGGTCAGCTATCCTCAGATGGTGCTGCTGGCAGAGGCCAAGCCTGTGATCGTAGAGGCAGGAATGGGACAGGACTTCAAGATCACGCCTCAGCAGCTGGAGGACGCTATCACGCCGAGGACCAAGGTGCTGATACTTTGCTCACCGTCCAATCCGACCGGCTCGGTCTATAGCCGTCGGGAACTCGAAGGACTCCGGAATGTCTTGCTGAGACATCAGGACATCGTCGTCATCGCCGATGAGATATACGAGCATATCAATTATGTAGGACATCATGAGTCGATAGCCCAGTTCGATGACCTGAGGGACCGGGTGGTCGTCGTGAACGGTGTCTCCAAGGCTTATGCCATGACCGGCTGGCGAATCGGCTTCATCGCCGCCGCCGAGTGGATTGTCAAGGGCTGCAACAAGATGCAGGGGCAGTTCACGAGCGGTGCGTGCAGTGTGAGCCAGAAAGCGGCGCAGGCAGCCTACGAGGGCGACCAGCAGTGTGTGGAGGACATGAGGAAGGCGTTCCAGAGAAGGAAAGACCTCATCGTGAGGCTTATCAGGGATATTCCCGGACTGGAAGTCAATGACCCGCAGGGTGCGTTCTACGTGTTCCCTAAGTGCTCAGGCTACTTCGGCACCGGCGATGGGGAATATACGATAAACAACTCCACGGACTTCGCCATGTACCTCCTGGAAGTGGGGCATGTGGCATGTGTGGGCGGAGACGCCTTCGGCAGTCCTGAGTGTTTCAGACTCAGTTATGCCACAAGTGACAGCTATATCATAGAAGCATGCAGGCGCATAAGAGAATGCCTGTCGAAACTCAAACCAATCTAATTTACTAATCCCCTAATTTTTTCACTACCTACTGAAAATGGAAAAATCAGAGTACATCATTCAGATCGAGCACCTCAGTAAGTCGTTCGAGACTAACAGGAAGCGGGTGATTGAAGGGATAGTTCACAGTGCGGTGAACGTCCTCGATGATGTGAACATCAACATCCGCAAGGGTGAGTTCATTACAATTCTTGGTCCTTCGGGCTGTGGCAAGACCACGCTGCTGAGACTACTGGCCGGGTTCCTAACACCGACAAGCGGCAGGATACTGCTGGAAGGTAAGGACATAACGGCCATGCCTCCTTACCAGAGGCCTATGAACACGGTGTTTCAACGCTATGCTTTGTTCCCCCACTTGGATGTGTACGACAACATAGCGTTCGGACTCAAACTGAACAAGATACCAGAAGCGGAGATTGACAAGAAGGTCCGAAGAGTACTCAAACTGGTTTCCATGACAGATTATGAGGACAGGGACGTGAATTCACTGTCCGGAGGACAACAGCAAAGAGTGGCCATAGCCCGCGCCATCGTGAACCAACCGAAAGTGCTGCTTCTCGACGAGCCGTTGGCCGCACTTGACCTGAAGATGCGCAAGGACATGCAGATTGAGCTTAAGGAGATGCACCAGAAACTCGGCATCACGTTCATCTATGTCACTCATGATCAGGAGGAAGCCCTGACGTTATCTGACACCATTGTGGTGGTTAATGAAGGAAAGATACAGCAGATAGGACGTCCGAAGGATATCTATGACGAACCATGCAACTCGTTCGTAGCCGATTTCATCGGAGAGAGCAACATCCTGAACGGAACGATGATAGAAGACCACAAGGTCAGCTTCGCCGGTCATGAGTTCGAATGCGTGGATGAGGGATTCGGTAACGATACGCCGGTAGATGTCGTCGTGCGTCCCGAGGATATCTACATCACGAGGAAACTCGAGGTGGCTCAGTTCACCGGCACAGTGAAGTCCTGCACATTCAAGGGCGTCCACTATGAGATGTTCGTAGAGACCGACTCCGGTCACGAACTGATGATTCAGGACTACAATGCTTTCGAGATAGGCAGCACAATCGGAATGCTCATCAAGCCTGCCGATATCCAGGTTATGAGCAAGGAGAGGTTGTGCAATACCTTCGAGGGTCGTGTGACTGGTGACGACACTATAGAATTCGCCGGTGGCGAGTTCAAGGTCGATTCCCAGTCACTGCAGTCTCAGGTGGGTGAGACCGTGAAGGTCCAGATTGCGTTCGACAAGGTGGAACTGCTTGACAACAAGGAGGACGGTGTGCTGAGAGGCCAGGTGAAGTTCATACTCTACAAGGGTGACCACTATCATCTCGAGGTCGTCACAAAGGATGACTATAAGATATACGTTGACACTAACGACATCTGGGATAAGGGCGACATAGTCGGCATCAGTATTGCTCCATCTGATATAACGGTAGTGAGAGATGAATAAGCGTTCCACATGGGCTTTGCCTTATTTTATATTCTTGCTCGTTTTCGTAGCATTGCCTTTGATTCTGATTGGCGTCTATGCTTTTCAGGATGACTTCGGCAACTTCACCTTCTCTCAGTTCATGAAGTTCGCACAGGAGGAAGAGACCATCAATACATTCACATATTCCATTGAGATTGCATTGATCAACACTGTCCTGTGTCTGTTGTTAGGCTACCCTGCCGCATACATCCTAAGCAACAGGAAACTCAACCGAAGCAGTGTGACGGTGATGTTGTTCATCCTGCCGATGTGGATAAACATGCTTATCCGCACCTTGGCTACGGTGGCTCTGTTTGACTTTGTCAGCGCACCGCTCGACGAAGGAGCCTTGATATTCGGTATGGTATATAATTTCCTTCCGTTCATGATATATCCTATCTACAATGTGATGCAGAAGATGGATCATTCCTACCTTGAGGCGGCGGAGGACCTCGGGGCGAATCCGCTCCAGGTGTTCAGAAAGGTGGTCATACCACTTTCGATGCCAGGTGTCACAAGTGGAATCATGATGGTGTTCATGCCGACTATATCCACATTCGCCATCTCGGAACTGCTCACATTGAACAAGGTGAAGCTGTTCGGTACGACGATTCAGGAGAATATCAACAACGGCATGTGGAACTATGGCGCCTGCCTTGCCCTCATCATGTTGATAATAATAGGATGCACCATGCTTTACTCTGACGAGGGCTCCGCGGAAGAAGGAGAGAAAGGAGGTCTGATATGAAAGACTCTGTTCAGACAAAGACACCTTGCTTCAGTCTCGGCAAGTTGGTCGCCAAGGCATATCTGTGGGCATTGCTCATAATACTGTATTCTCCGATTCTCATCATCGCCATATTCTCGTTCACTGAGGCTAAGGTTCTCGGCAACTGGACCGGATTCTCTACGGGACTCTACACTAATCTGCTGAGTGGAGGTGTCAACAATATGCTGATAAAGGCTATCGAGAACACATTGCTCATAGCGGTGGTGGCAGCCACGGTGTCCACATTGCTCGGAACGATTGCCGCCATCGGCATCCACAACCTTCATGGCAGACGCAAGTCAGTGGTGACGTTCCTCAACGACATTCCTATGCTGAACCCTGATATCATCACCGGTATCTCCCTCTTCATACTCTTCGTCGCATTGGGAATCAGCCAAGGCTATATGACGGTGATACTGGCTCATATCAGTTTCTGCACTCCTTATGTGGTACTGAGCGTGATGCCTCGTCTCAAGCAGATGAATCCGAATATCTACGAGGCCGCTCTCGACCTCGGCGCCACTCCTATGCAGGCACTGAGAAAGGTGCTGATGCCACAACTCAAATCAGGAATGATCTCCGGATGGATCCTCTCGTTCACGCTCTCCATCGACGACTTCGCGGTGACTCTCTTCACGAAGGGCAACGCAGGTCTGGAGACGTTGTCCACTTATATATACGCGGATGCCAGAAAGGGAGGCCTGACTCCTGAGCTGAGACCTCTGATGACGATCATCATCCTCGCCGTACTGTTGTTGCTTGTAGTTATCAACCTAAGAAAAAAGAAAGAAAATGAATAAGATTATCAGGTTTTTCATTCTGGCGGCATTGGTGTCACTGTATGGCATGGTCACTGTCTCCTGTGAGGATGAGAGTCGCAAGCATGTGCTGAAGATATACAACTGGGCGGACTATATAGGTGAAGGCGTGTTAGAGGATTTCCAGGAATGGTACAAGGAGGAAACCGGCGAGGAAATAGAGATTATCTACCAGCTCTTCGATATCAATGAGGTGATGCTCTCCAAGATCGAGAAGGGTCATGAGGACTTCGATGTGGTCTGTCCTTCGGAGTACATCATCGAACGAATGCTCCGCAACGACCTCCTTCTTCCGATTGACCGCGACTTCGGGAAGACTCCGGACTATACTGTGAACATCTCACCATTCATCCAAGGCCTCTTGAACAAAGTCGATGGTCATGGAAAGGATGCGAATGACTACACAGTGGCTTACATGTGGGGAACCACGGGCTACTTGTACAATCCTAAGTATGTCACCGCTGAGGAAATCTCGTCATGGGGCTCGTTGAGAAACCCTAAACTCAAGGGCAAACTCTATGTGAAGGATGCTTTCCGTGATGTCTATAGTTCGTTGCTTACGTATATATATAAGGACGAGCTTGCCAATGGCACGAAGGAACTCGACTCACTGATGTATGACTCGTCAGATGAATCAATCGAGAAGGTCGAGACCTTCCTCAAGAGCATCAAGGATAATGTCTCAGGCTGGGAGGCGGACTTCGGCAAGGAGCAGATGACCAAGGAAAAGGCATGGGTCAATGTGTCATGGAGCGGTGACGCTCAGTGGGCGATTGACGAGGCTGCCGATGTCGGTGTGACACTCGACTATTTCGTACCGGAGGAAGGAAGCAACGTGTGGTTCGATGGTTGGGTGATACCTAAATACGCCAAGAATGTCAAGGCCGCGCGTTATTTCATCAACTTCCTTTGCCGTCCTGACATAGCCCTGCGCAATATGGATGAGATAGGTTACGTCAGCGTGATAAGCACGTCTGAAATCCTTGAGAACCAGATTGACGAAGAGAGTTACGAACCTCTGGACGCGTCATTCTTCTTCGGGGAAGGTGCTGACAGCGTATGTGTAAGTCCTGTCCAGTATTTCGGAAGCGATGTCATCTCCAAATGCGCCATGATGCATGACTCAGGCGAGAGGACGGAGAAACTGCTGTCGATGTGGTCGAGGGTGAAAGGCGACAATGCCAACAGCTTCACATACATAATATTGATTGTAGCGGCAGCGGCTCTTCTGTTCTTCGGCATTCGTCGTAAACAGAAGAGGCACAGACGTAAACAGATGTTTTAGCATTTGCTTAAATTATAATAGAAAATGGATTTCAAGAGAACATTGATTACCTCGGCGTTGCCATACGCCAATGGTCCGGTGCATATCGGACACATGGCAGGGGTGTATATCCCTGCCGACATCTATGCCCGGTATCTCAGGCTGAAAGGTGAGGAAGTCTTGTTCGTAGGCGGAAGCGACGAACACGGAGTACCTGTCACCATACGTGCGAAGAAAGAAGGTTGTACGGTCCAGGATGTCGTTGACAGATATCACGGAATCATAAAGAAGTCATTCGAGGACTTCGGCATCAGTTTCGATGTCTATTCGCGGACCACATCTGAGACGCACCATCAGTTCGCGTCCGACTTCTTCAGAAAACTCTACGACGAAGGTAAGTTCGTGGAGATGACTTCAGAGCAGTTCTATGATGAGGAAACCAAGCAGTTCCTCACGGATCGCAACATAAAGGGCGAATGCCCTCGTTGCCATGCAGAGGCATACGGAGACCAGTGCGAGAAATGCGGCGCCACTCTGTCACCTGACGAACTCATCAACCCATACAATGCCGTCAATGGCAATCCACTTGTCAAGAAATCCACAAAGCACTGGTATCTGCCCTTGGACAATTATCAGGAATGGCTTGAGCAGTGGATTCTGAAGGAACATCCTGAGTGGAGGCCTAACGTCTATGGCCAGTGCAAGAGCTGGTTGGACGGTGGGCTCAAGCCGCGTGCCGTCACTCGCGACCTTGACTGGGGCATCCCGGTCCCTGTTGAAGGAGCGGAGGGAAAGGTGCTGTATGTCTGGTTCGACGCACCTATCGGATACATATCCAACACAGTGGAACTCTGCGGGAACGAACCTGAGAGATGGGGCTCGTGGCAGAAATGGTGGCAGGACAAGGACACGCGTCTCGTGCACTTCATCGGAAAGGACAATATTGTCTTCCATTGCATCGTGTTCCCGTCCATGCTCAAGGCCCATGGCGACTTTATCATTCCTGACAACGTGCCGTCGAATGAGTTCCTCAACCTTGAGGGTGACAAGATAAGCACTTCCAGGAACTGGGCTGTATGGCTCAACGAGTATCTTGTTGACATGCCTGGCAAACAGGACGTTCTCCGTTATGTCCTTACTGCCAATGCGCCAGAGACCAAGGACAATGACTTCACATGGAAGGACTATCAGGCACGCAACAACAATGAGCTGGTGGCTGTCTATGGCAACTTCGTGAACCGTGCCCTTCAGCTCACGAAGAAGTACTATGGCGGTGAGGTGCCGCAGTGTGGCGAACTCACGGGCAAGGACCGCGAGACGATAGCCGAGTTCCGTGACGTGAAGCAGCGGATGGAGGCTTTGCTCGACCAGTTCAAGTTCCGTGATGCCCAGAAAGAAGCGATGAACCTTGCCCGCATCGGCAACAAGTACATAGCGGACGAAGAGCCTTGGAAAGTCATCAAGACAGACCCTGAGAGAGTCAAGACCGTGATTTTCATATCGCTCCAGTTGACTGCCAACCTCAGCATCGCCTTCGAGCCGTTTCTTCCTGCATCAAGCAAGCGTCTCCGTGAGATGCTTTGCATGGATGCTTTCAGGTGGGAAGAACTCGGAAGCATGGAGCTCCTTCCTTGCGGCAAGCAACTGGGCGAACCGTCGCTTCTCTTCGAGAAGATTGAGGACGAGGTCATCCAGGCTCAGATTGACAAGTTGCAGGCCACGAAGAAAGCGAATGAGATGGAGAGTGTCAAAGCGGAGCCCATCAAGCCGACATGCGGCTATGAGGACTTCGAGAAACTCGACATACGTGTCGGCACCATCCTGGAATGCGAGAAGGTGCCGAAGATGAAGAAACTGCTGCGTTTCCTGATTGATGACGGGCTGGAGAAGCGGACGATTGTGAGCGGCATCGCACAGTACTATACCGAGCCGGAGACACTGGTGGGCAAACAGGTGCTTTTCATCGCCAACTTCGCACCTAAGGAATTCAAGAACGGTCTTGTCAGTGAGGGCATGATTCTGAGTGCGGTCGATGCGGACGGAAGTCTTGTCGTGACAACCGTCGGTCGCCATGTCAAGCCAGGCAGCCAGGTGGGCTGACCCACGACCATACAAACTGAGAGAGGCTCCCTCAATTGGGAGCCTCTCTCGTTGTCAATGGTTGTCCGTATCGTATCAAAGTTGTGGTCCTGCTGCTACGAGAGCCTTGCCAGCCTCGTTTGTGGTGTATTTGCCGAAGTTCTTGATGAACCGGCCTGCGAGGTCCTTTGCCTTCTCTTCCCATTCGCATGCGCACTTGTATGTGTCACGAGGGTCGAGTATGCCTGTGTCAACGCCTTTGAGTTCTGTAGGCACTTCGAAGTTGAAGTAAGGGATTGTCTTCGTAGGAGCCTTGTCGATAGAACCGTCGAGGATAGCGTCGATAATGCCGCGGGTGTCTCGGATGGAGATACGCTTGCCGGTTCCGTTCCAGCCTGTGTTCACGAGGTATGCCTTGGCGCCGCTCTTCTCCATCTTCTTCACGAGTTCCTCAGCATACTTTGTCGGGTGGAGTTCGAGGAATGCCTGGCCGAAGCAAGCTGAGAACGTAGGTGTAGGCTCAGTGATGCCGCGCTCAGTACCTGCGAGCTTGGCTGTGAAACCAGAGAGGAAGTAGTACTTGGTCTGTTCTGGAGTGAGTATTGATACCGGAGGCAGCACCCCGAATGCGTCAGCGCTGAGGAAGATGACCTGCTTGGCAGCCGGACCCTCAGAGTAAGGACGTACTATCTTGTTGATATGATAGATTGGATAGCTTACGCGGGTGTTCTCGGTGACACTCTTGTCGGCGAAGTCTATCTTGCCCTCACCATCTACTGTCACGTTCTCGAGGAGAGCGTCGCGGCGGATGGCGTTGAAGATGTCTGGCTCTGATTCCTTGTCGAGGTTGATGACCTTCGCATAGCAGCCACCCTCGAAGTTGAATACGCCCTCGTCATCCCAGCCGTGCTCGTCATCACCGATGAGGAGGCGCTTAGGGTCGGTCGAGAGAGTGGTCTTGCCTGTGCCGGAGAGACCGAAGAAGATAGCGGTGTTCTTGCCGTCCATGTCGGTGTTGGCAGAGCAGTGCATAGCAGCGATGCCTTTGAGTGGAAGGTAGTAGTTCATCATCGAGAACATGCCCTTCTTCATCTCGCCGCCGTACCATGTGTTGAGGATTACCTGCTCCTTGCTTGAGACATTGAATGCCACACAAGTCTCTGAGCGAAGTCCGAGTTCTGCGAAGTTCTCGACCTTTGCCTTGGCAGCGCAGTAAACCACGAAGTCAGGCTCCTGATCGAATTCGGCCTGGTTCTGAGGACGGATGAACATGTTGGTCACGAAGTGTGCCTGCCATGCCACCTCCATGATGAAGCGAACCTTCATGCGAGTGTCCTTGTGAGTTCCGCAGAAACCGTCAACGACGAAGAGACGCTTGCCTGTGAGCTGGTTGATGGCCAGTTTCTTCACTTCCTGCCATACGTCGAGAGACATCTCGTGATTGTCGTTCGGATAGTCCGGAGTGTTCCACCATACCGTGTCCTTGGAGTTCTCGTCCATGACGATGTACTTGTCCTTAGGGGAACGACCTGTGTAAACACCTGTCATTACGTTGATTGCGCCAAGTTCAGTTACCTGACCTTTGTCATAACCCTCGAGGCCTGGTTTCGTCTCCTCATTGTACAACACCTCATATGAAGGATTGTAGAGGACTTCGGTAGTGCCTGTGATACCGTACTTTTCAAGATTCAAATTTGCCATAGTTACTTACTATTTGGAAGTTGTTTTTGCTTTTTACCTGTCTGGGGAGTCTGTTCCCTATTTGGGCATACAAAGTTAAGCATTTTATTTTTACAAATAAAAAAAAGGAGCAACTATTTTGCCCCTTTTTAGTATTTTTGTGATAAGCGTCCGGCAATCACGTTGCCATCCGCTTGTTTCGTGTTCGGATTGGCTTAATATGCACCCATGCCAGGAGCGCCACCCATAGGCATCTCAGGCTTGTCTTCCTTCTTGTCGCAGATTACGCACTCGGTGGTGAGGAGCATGCCTGCTATTGAGGCGGCATTCTCGAGGGCCACGCGTGTCACCTTCGTAGGGTCGATGATGCCGGCCTCGCGCATGTTCTCATAGACGTTGGTGCGTGCGTTGTAACCGAAGTCGTCCTTGCCGTTGCGTACCTTCTCCACGACTACGCTGCCTTCGAGTCCGGCGTTCTCCACGATCTGGCGGAGCGGCTCTTCGATGGCGCGCTTGATGATGCAGATACCTGTGTTCTCATCGGCATTGTCGCCTGTGAAGCCTTCGAGTGACTCGATGGCGCGGATGAGAGCCACACCGCCACCAGGAATCGTGCCTTCCTCAATCGCGGCGCGAGTAGCGCAGAGGGCGTCATCGACGCGATCCTTCTTCTCCTTCATCTCGACCTCTGAGGCTGCACCTACATAAAGCACGGCCACACCGCCGCTCAGCTTGGCGAGACGCTCCTGGAGCTTCTCCTTGTCGTAGTCGGAAGTGGAGTTCTTGATTTCGTTCTTGATCTGGTTGACGCGGTCCTTGATGCCGTCCTTGTCACCCTTGCCGCCGACGATGGTCGTGTTGTCCTTCGTGATGGTCACCTTCTCGCATGAGCCGAGCATCTCGATTGTGGCCTGTTCGAGTTTCAGACCCTTCTCCTCGCTGATGACGATACCGCCCGTGAGGATGGCGATGTCCTCGAGCATTGCCTTTCTGCGGTCGCCGAAGCCAGGGGCTTTGACGGCGCATATCTTCAACTGTGCGCGCAGACGGTTGACTACGAGAGTGGTGAGAGCCTCACTGTCAACATCCTCTGCTACGACGAGTATCGGACGGCCCGTCTGGGCAGCAGGGTTGAGGATAGGAAGGAACTCCTGGAGGTTGCTGATTTTCTTGTCGTAGATGAGGATGAGCGGGTTCTCCATCTCGCACTCCATCTTCTCCGTGTTGGTGACGAAGTAAGGAGAGAGGTAGCCACGGTCGAACTGCATGCCTTCCACTACGCCGATGGTGGTCTCGCGGCTCTTGGCCTCTTCTATCGTGATGACACCATCCTTGCTGACCTTCTTCATAGCGTCAGCGATGAGTTTGCCAATCTCGTGGTCGTTGTTGGCGCTCACGGTGGCGACCTGCTCAATCTTCTCGTAGTTGTCTCCCACCTGCTCGCTCTGGCCCTTGATATGCTCTACGACCTTGGCAACAGCCTTGTCGATACCACGCTTCAGGTCCATCGGATTGGCACCGGCGGCCACGTTCTTGAGTCCTGTGGCGCAGATGCTCTGGGCAAGTACGGTGGCAGTGGTGGTGCCGTCACCAGCGTCGTCGCCGGTCTTGCTTGCCACACTCTTGACCAGCTGTGCGCCGGTGTTCTGGAATGCGTCCTCCAGTTCGACCTCTTTCGCTACGGTAACACCGTCCTTGGTGATCTGAGGAGCGCCGAATTTCTTCTCTATGATGACATTGCGGCCTTTAGGACCGAGGGTTACCTTTACCGCATTCGCGAGTACATCGACACCCTGCTTCACCTGTTCGCGGGCCTCTGTGTTGAATTTCAATTCTTTTGCCATGATGTTTTCTCTTTATCTGTTTACTTTTTACTGTTGGTTCTCTCTTTATACGAATCAGCCGAGTACGGCGAGTACGTCGCTCTGACGCATGATAAGGTATTTCGTGCCTTCGTATTCAAGTTCGGTGCCTGAATACTTCCCGTAAAGTACGGTGTCGCCGACTTTGAGGGTCATCTCCTCATCTTTGTTTCCGTTGCCTACTGCGACTACCTCGCCCTTGAGCGGCTTCTCTTTCGCTGTGTCTGGGATGATGATACCACCTACTGTCTTTTCCTCAGCAGGAGCAGGGAGTACAAGGACTCTGTCTGATAATGGTTTGATGTTCATTTTGTCTTAAGTTTTTTAGTTAAATATTAAGTGCTGGATACTTTCGTTGCTGCTTCTGATGACATCATGTCATATTGGCATCCGATTTGCCTCAAACAAAATATGTGCCAAATGTGATAGTGTCACTCGTTTTGTTCATCCTGATTCCCAGTCCTTACCCACCTTAATATAAATATAAGGTGTAGAAGCCGGGATATTAAACTCTGACAAGTGGCTGTGGTCTGCCAGTGCGCCAATTGACTCCATCCAGACCACGATCGAGTCCATACGTCTCTTGTTTCCCCGATGGCGGCAAGACGCTCGTCAGACCCCATGAAATCCAGCAGGAGAGCCGGCAATCACTCTCGTCCGTTACAGACAACGCTCAGACGTGCCTGTGGATGGGCGGATGTGGTCATGCGTTGTGTGTGAGTGAACTCAGCCTTCTCTGTCTGCCATGCGAGCGATGGTGCTGATACTCACCGTTATATACCGTTGACCGTCCTTGTTGCCGCAACGTCGGCATGGATGCCATGTCAGTGGGTCGGGACTCTCGCCGAGACTGTCGGCATGAATGGGAAAACCTCGGAAATCATCTGAAAAGCCGTCAATAGGACACTCCGGTGGTGATTTTCTTCGTGTTTTATTTTGTTATTCGCTGACTTTACATTAACTTTGTACCTTATTATATAATTGTGGCTTAGGAAAGACCACGGAATAGGACAATGTTAAAATCTGCGGTTATGAAAAAAGCGGTAATCTCTGCCATATTGCTGATGTGCCTATGTATGAGCATGTCCGCACAGGTGCAGCCATCGGTCGAGACATCAACTCAAAAGAGTATGGAGAAAGTATATCAATTCATCAAGTCCTGCAAGACCTACTACATCGCCACTGTAGATGGCGACCAACCACGTGTCAGGCCATTCGGCACAGTCAACATCTTCGACGGCAAGCTCTACATCCAGACGGGCAAGAAGAAGCGCATCGCCAGACAACTGGCCGCGAATCCGAAGGCGGAGCTCTGTGCGTTCAACGGCCAGTCCTGGGTGAGGCTCAGCGGTGAGCTGGTTGCCGACGAACGTGTGGAGGCCAAGAAGTCGATGCTCGACGCCTATCCGGAACTGCGTTCCATGTATGACGAGAACGATGGCAACACTGCAGTCTATTACTTCAAGAACGCCATAGCGTATTTCTCGTCGTTCAGCGGCGGTGACGAGGAAGTGAGGTTTTAGTTCTCTCGGCATGGCCGGATAAGTCGGAAACGAAAAAAAGACAACGACATGGAGATACGTAAATACATTTGTGCGGCACTGGCTGTGTGCGGTATTCCGGCGGCCGTAGGTGCCCAGAGGCTGACAGACTATGTTGACCCGACCATCGGCACAGGCGACCACGGCCATGTGTTCATCGGTGCGAACGTGCCCTTCGGGATGGTGCAGGCGGGTCCCAACCAGGTCCAGTCAGGCTGGGACTGGTGCTCAGGCTATCATGAGTCGTCGGACTCGGTCATCGGTTTCTCACAACTGCATTTGAGTGGAACGGGTTGTGCCGACCTTGGCGACGTGGCCATACTGCCGGTGAACGGGGCAGTGGACTGCTCACGGCAGGGTCTGGTCCGTATCTGTCCGCATGACACGGAAGAGGCGAGGGCTGGCTATTATGCTGTGACACTGAAGGATGCAAAGCCTTCGGGCAAAGATATCAGATGTGAGATGACGGCTACCAAGCGGGTAGGCATGTACCGCTTCTCTGACACCCGGTCGGTGGTCATCGACCTGGAGAACACCGTCAGCACCTGGGACAAGACTACGGAGTGCCGTTTCAGCCAGATTGACGGGAACACCATCGTCGGTTTCAGGAACTCCGCCGGATGGGCAAACGACCAGCGGCTGTCGTACGCCATCACTTTCTCGCGCCCTATCGTGTCGGTGGAGTACCGCGAAGGTGTGCGCCCGTCGGCGAAGGGCATGCAGTATGCCGTCGTTGACCTCGGCGAAGGCGGTTCTGAGCCGCTCATGGTGAAAGTGGCCATCTCTCCCACCACTGAGGCGAACGCACTGCTGAACATGCGCGAGGAACTGCCCGGATGGGACTTCGAGGCAGTGAGGCGACAAGCCGGCGAGTCCTGGGAGAAGGAACTCGGGAGAGTCCGCGCCACCTTCCCTACGGAGAGGGAGAGCAGGATATTCTATACAGCCATGTTCCATTTCATGGTCGCCCCGCAGTTGTGGTGCGACGTCAATGGCGACTACATGGGAGCCGACGGCAGGATACACCGTAACGCAGACTATAACCATCTGACCACCTGGAGCCTGTGGGACACCTACCGTTCCGCTCATCCGCTTGCCACACTCATACTCCGCGACCGCAGCCGCGACTACGCCCACACCATGCTCGACATCTTCAACCAGAGCGGCGAGTTGCCTGTGTGGCATCTGATGAGCTGCGAGACCTACTGTATGGTGGGTGAGCCGGGCGTGTCGGTCCTCGCTGACCTCATCATGAAAGACCAGGTAAATGACATCCCTGACGAGACCCTCTACCGCGCCATCACGGCAAGCATACTCCCCACATGCATGGAACTGTCACGCCCTGACGGCTATGTGCTTCCGCATGGCTACGACCTCAGAGGCAAGGAACAGTTGCTCCGGTACGGCTACCTGCCTTTCGACGGAGGCAGCAGCGAGACGGTGGCCAAGAGCATGGAATACTACATCGCGCTCTGGAGCGCTTCGCAGGTGGCAGGCAGACTGGGTCACAGGGCCGACAGCATGAGACTGCATGACCTCAGCATGAACTACAGGAGACTCTATGACAAGAGGGTAGGTTTCATGCGCGCACTTGACAAGAGCGGGAACTTCCGTACCACAGATGGGTTCAACCCCGGTCATCAGACAAAGGACTACACGGAAGGGAATCCGTGGCATTACACGTTCCTCGTCCCTCACGATGTTGAGGGGCTTGTGGAGCTGATTGGCGGACGCGCCGCTTTCGAGAAGAAACTCGACGACCTGCTCTCCGCCGACCAGGACCTCGGAGCCGACGCCAATCCCGACATCACGGGACTCATAGGGCAGTACTGCCACGGCAATGAGCCAAGCCACCATGTGCCGTATATGTATAACTACATAGGTCGTCCAGAGAAAACCCAGAGGCTCGTGCGCCAGGTCATGGACGAGTTGTACGACGACCGGCCGGCAGGGCTCTGCGGCAATGAGGACGTCGGTCAGATGTCGGCATGGTACATACTCTCAGCCCTCGGGCTCTATCAGGTGGAGCCGTGCGGAGGAATCTACCAGTTAGGTTGTCCGATCGTGAGGGAGGCGACGCTCGCGGCCGACGGCGGCAAGACGTTCACCGTCCGCACCAAGGGCAAGACGACGAAAGGAAGGGTGAGGCGATTCCTGCTGAACGGCAAGGAACTCGACCGGACATACATCACCTACAACGAGATAATGGCAGGAGGGGAACTACTCGCCGAATTCTAATGGGAACGCATAAATTGGACTACGACGACTTGACGTTGCTGCAGAAGATAGACAGTCCCAAAGACCTCCGTAGGCTGAAGGTGGAGGAACTGCCCCGTCTCTGCGATGAACTAAGGGCGGACATCCTGAAGGAACTGTCGGTGAACCCCGGTCACCTGGCCTCGAGCCTCGGGGCGGTGGAACTCACCGTGGCGCTGCATTATGTATATAACACCCCTGAAGACAGAATCGTGTGGGACGTGGGGCATCAGGCATACGGTCACAAGATACTGACAGGCCGCAGGGACCGGTTCTGCACCAACAGAAAACTCGGCGGACTGAAACCGTTCCCTTTCCCATCGGAAAGCGAATATGACAGTTTCTGCTGCGGCCACGCGAGCAATTCCATCTCGGCGGCACTGGGCATGGCGGTGGCGTCGAAACTACAGGGTGAGAAGCGCAAGATAGTAGCAGTGATAGGTGACGGGGCGATGAGCGGAGGACTGGCATTCGAGGGGCTGAACAACGTATCCACGACACCGAACGGAATGCTCATCATCCTGAACGACAACAATATGTCGATTGACAAGAGCGTGGGCGGTATGCGTCAGTATCTCCTGAACCTGACCACCAACAGCACTTACAACAAGATTAGGTACAAGTTATCACTGCAACTGCTCAGACTGGGCGTACTCAACGACTCGCGACGTAAAGGGCTGATACGTTTCAACAACAGCCTGAAGTCATTGCTCACCCGGCAGAGAAACATCTTCGAGGGTCTTGACATCAGATACTTCGGTCCCGCCGACGGGCACAACGTGATAGAACTGGTGAGGATACTGCGCACCATCAAGGACATGAAGGGTCCTAAGCTGCTCCATATCCATACGGTCAAGGGCAAGGGCTATGCTCCAGCCGAGCGGGACGCCACGATATGGCACGCTCCCGGGAAGTATGACATCAAGACCGGAAAGCGGGACGAGAACGCCAAGGACAATGATGGAGGACCGAGGAAGTTCCAGGACGTGTTCGGACACACTCTCCTCGAACTGGCGCAGCGCAACCCTAAGATCGTAGGCATCACTCCGGCAATGCCGACCGGTTGCTCGATGAGCGTCATGATGAAGGCCATGCCCGACAGGACTTTCGACGTCGGGATAGCCGAAGGCCATGCAGTCACGTTCTCAGGCGGACTGGCCAAGGACGGGATGCTGCCTTTCTGCAACATATACTCATCGTTCATGCAGAGAGCCTACGACAATATCATACATGACGTGGCCATCATGAACCTGAACATGGTGCTTTGCCTTGACAGAGCCGGACTGGTGGGTGAGGACGGACCGACACACCATGGAGCCTTCGACCTGGCTTATCTCAGGCCGATACCTAACCTGACCATCTCATCGCCGTATGACGAGAACGAGCTCAGGAACCTGATGTTCACGTCGCAGCTTCCGGACAAAGGCCCGTTCGTCATACGCTACCCGCGTGGCTGCGGGTCCGTGAGGAACTGGAGGAACGAGTTCGAGGAGATACCGGTGGGCAAAGGCAGGAGGCTGAGAGATGGCAACGACGTGGCAGTCCTGTCTCTCGGACCGATAGGCGTGGAGGTGACCAAGGGCATACTCATAGCGGAGATGAAGTCGCGTAACGAAGGAAAGGACATACAGGTGGCCCACTATGACATGCGCTTCCTGAAGCCTATCGACAAGGAGATACTCGATGAAGTGGGCAGCAGATTCAGGACCGTCATAACGGTGGAGGACGGAGTGAGGGACGGCGGAATGGGAAGCGCCGTGACCGAATACCTCTGTGACAGGTTCGGACGCACAGCACCCGCGGTCAGACGAATGGGCATACCCGATGAGTTCGTGGAGCACGGCACCGTGGCCGAACTGAGGAAGATAGTCCGGATTGACGCTGAGAGCATAGCTGACATGATTCTGAATTCGTAATCGATTAGACAATGAAGATAATAATCGCCGGCGCAGGTGAGGTGGGGACACATCTGGCCAACCTGCTCTCGAAAGAGAACTTTGACATAGTCCTGATGGATGAGGACATAGACAGACTCGCGAAACTCAGTCAGGATATGGACATCATGACTTTGGGAGTCTCGCCTCTGTCAATCAAGAGCCTGAGGCAAGCAGGCGCTGAGAACGCTGACCTGCTCATAGCGGTCACGCCCAATGAGAGCGACAACATCACCTGTGCGCTGATAGCCAAGCAACTCGGGACGAAGAAGACGGTGGCGAGAGTCGATAACTATGAGTATGTCGATGACAAGACCAAGCTTCTCTTCCGCAATGCCGGCGTGGATCATCTGGTGTATCCTGAGAAACTGTCGGCAAAGGAAGTGGCGGCATCCGCACAGTACAGCTGGGTGAGGCAATGGTGGGACTTCGACGGAGACCTGGTGCTGCTGAGTGTCAAGATGCACGATTCCCATCCGCTGAAAGACGAGATAAAGAACGATGACAACCAGTTCCTCGGCAAGACGCTCCGTGAGATAGGGCAGCGAGGACATCAGTTCCATGTCGTCGCTATCCAGCGTCAGGGAGACACCATCATCCCATACGGTGACGAGAAGATATGCACCAGGGACCTGGTGTTCTTCATGGCCAAGCGCGGCGAGATCGACACGATACGCCACATGGCGGGCAAGGACGACTATCCGGCCATCAAGAGGGTGATGATAATCGGTGGCGGCAAACTGTCCGTGAGAACAGACTGGGCACTGCCCGACAATCTCTCGGTGAAGATAATAGAGCCGGACATGGCAAGGTGCGAGAAACTGGGCGAGATGACTAAAGACCGTACCCTCATCATCAACGGCGACGGCTATGACATGGAACTGCTGAAAGACGAGGGCTATGGCAATCTGGATGCTTTCATCGCACTCACGCCCAATGACGAGGAGAACATACTCGCCTGTGTGGCCGCGAGGAAGAGCGGTGTGAGGAAGACCATAGCGCAGGTGGAGAACCTTGCCTACCACGACATGGCCGAGCAACTCGACGTGGGAACCATCATAAACAAGAAAGTCGTGGCGGCCAGTTTCATCTACCAGATGTTGCTCAAGGCAGACGTGAAGTCGGTCAAGACACTGACCATCGCAGACGCCGACGTGGCGGAGTTCGTGATAAAGGAGGGCTCGTCGGTGACGAGGAAGCCGGTGAAGGACATCGGACTGCCGAAGGAAATCAACATAGGCGGACTTGTGAGAAAAGGAGAAGGCATGCTCGTGTCGGGCTCTACATACTTGCAGGCAGGAGACCGGCTGGTCGTCTTCTGCTCCAGCAACACATTGAACAAACTCGATAAGTATTTCAGATGAACCACTGGAGACAGATACTGAAGTTGTCAGGCATATTGCTGTTCATTGAGACAGGCATGCTGCTGTCGAGCCTCGGTGTCGCCATCGGGTATGGAGAGAGCATCATGCCGTTCCTGTGGACCATACTGATATCGCTGGCGTCAGGCATACTGTTGTGTTACTTCGGACGCAGCCGGGAGAAGAACATGGGTCGTCGTGACGGCTATCTCGTGGTGTCGCTGGTCTGGGTGTTGTTCTCTCTGGTGGGGATGTTGCCGTTCCTGTTCTCGGGAAGCCTTCCGGATGTGGCGAGCGCCTTTTTCGAGACGATGTCAGGGTTCACCTCCACCGGCGCGACGGTGATTGATGAGATTGACCCGCTGCCTCACGGCATTTTGCTCTGGAGAAGCATGACACAGTGGATCGGGGGTATCGGTATCATCTTCTTCACTATCGCCATACTTCCCGCCTTCGGTGTGGGAGAGGTGAAACTGTTTGCCGCCGAGGCCACGGGACCTTTCCACGACAAGGTGCATCCACGCATAAGCATCGCCGTGAAATGGATAGGGACCGTCTATCTCGGGCTTACGTTCGCATGCATCGCCTGTCTGATGCTTTGCGGCATGGATGCATTCAACGCGGTGAACATATCCATGACGACGACAGCCACAGGGGGCTTCGCACCTCATACCGCTATGTTCCACGAGCAGTACAACTCGCCTGCTATAGAATATGTTGTCACAATCTTCATGTTCGTATCGGGGATGAACTACACGCTTCTGTTCTATGCGTTCCTGAAAGGACGGTTCAGGAAGTTCTTCAGGGACATCGAGTTGCGCACATACCTGTTCATAGTCTTGGGCATCACTGCCGTATGTACGGTCAGTCTTATGATTTCGAATGGTTTCGCTGACATGGAACTCTCGTTCCGCGAGTCCGTATTCACGGTCGTGTCCATCCAGACCACCACGGGATTCGCTAACTGCGACTACACGGCATGGCCTCAGGCCCTGATGCCGTTTGTCCTGATTGTCATGTTCGCGGGAGCTTGCTCTGGTTCGACAAGCGGCGGGGTGAAGTGTATCCGCCTGACCATCCTGTGGTATGTGATGAAAAGCGAGTTCAAGCGTATCATCCACCCACGGGCTATACTTCCTGTCAAACTCAACGGCAATGTGATAGGCTCACCTGTGCAGAAAACCCTCCTGGCCTTCGTCTCCATCTTCGTCTGCTCATGGCTGGCAGGGTCGTACCTTCTCATCCTTTGCGGGCTGGATCATGTGAATGCAGGGAGCATAGCGTTGTCCTCGATAAGCAATGTAGGTCCGGCGATGGAAGACTTCGGACCTCTGAACACATACTCCTCACTATCTTCTGCCGGAAAGATAGTCTGCTCTTTCCTCATGCTGATAGGACGTCTGGAGATATTCCCGATATTCGTGATATTCACAAAAAACTTCTGGAGAATCAATTAATCGTGTGATAGAAATATGAAATTCGAAAGTTCTGTTAGAGAGATTCCCTATTCTCAGGACAAGGTCTATGGCAAGTTGTCCGACCTTAACAACCTGCAGGCATTGAAGGAAAGACTGCAAGACCCTGCGGTTCGTCAGCAGTTGGCGTCACAGATTCCCTCCGACAAGATGGATTCTGTGGAGAAGTATCTCCGTACCCTGCGTATCGATGCTGACTCCATCTCCGTGTCGGTCGATCCGGTAGGTGAGATCGGCTTCGAGGTCATCGAGAGAGAACCGATGAAATGTGTCAAGTTCGCTACGACGAAATCACCCGTCGGACTGAAGATGTGGATTCAGATACTTCCCGTCACTGATGAGACGAGCAAACTACGTCTCACCGTCGATGCTGATGTCAATCCGTTCATGGGCGCCATGCTTTCAAAGCCTCTGAAGGAGGGAACGGAGAGGTTCGCTGAGGCTCTGACAAAGATACCTTATGATTTATAGATACTCAGGACATAGCGGCGTACAACTGCCGGTGCTGTCGTTGGGCCTTTGGCATAATTTCGGTGATGTGGATTGCTTCGACGAGTCAGTGCGCATGATTCTCAAGGCATTCGACAGCGGGATATGCCATTTCGACCTGGCGAACAACTACGGTCCGCCTCCCGGCAGTGCAGAGACGAACTTCGGCCGCATCTTCCATGGCTATCTTGAAAGCCATCGTGACGAGGTGTTCATTTCCTCGAAGGCGGGGCACCGGATGTGGGAGGGTGTCTATGGCGACGGTTGTTCGCGCAAGAACATCATAGCGTCCTGCGACCAGAGTCTCAGACGTACTGGTCTGGAGTACTTCGATGTGTTCTATTGTCACAGATATGACGGAGTGACCCCTGTGGAAGAGAGCATGCAGGCACTGATCGACATAGTCAGGCAGGGAAAGGCCTTGTATGTTGGTATCTCGAAATTCCCTCCTGAGCAACAGCTCCAGGCTTACGAGTTGCTGAGGGAAGCCCATGTGCCATGTCTGCTGAGCCAGTACCGGTGCAGCCTGTTCGACCGTAAGGCCCAGCGGAGCAACTTCCATCTGGCCGCCGATGCGGGTTCAGGGATTGTCTGTTTCTCGCCTTTGGCCCAGGGCTTGCTGACGGGGAAGTACGATGGCGGAATACCTTCCGGAAGCCGGGCGGCGAAGGAGTCAGGCTTCCTGAAAGTCTCACAGGTGACTGAAGGACGGGTGGAGGCGGCACGGCAGTTGGGTGAAGTAGCCCGAAGACGCGGTCAGACCCTTGCGCAGATGGCGCTTGCGTGGGTGCTGAATGACGAAAGGGTGACGTCCGTCATACTTGGCACGTCATCAGCCAGACAGTTGGAAAGCAATATCAACGCACTGGCCAATCTCAGTTTCAGCGAAGAGGAATTACAGGAAATCAATACCATAGTCGCCGATGAAGCACTTAGTTTCTGAACTGTTGGCGATTGCCGCCTTGCTGGTGTCGTGTGACACGGAGAACGCCAGCAATATATATTCCACCAAATACCGCGTGGCATTCTATTATGAAGTCAGCCGGAGCCCTGAGCTCTTCAACACCATGGGAAGTCCCGGCATGTTCGCTTCCATACGGCAGGTGAACGGGAAGATCAGGATTGCCGATGTCTCGGGCAAATACACCGACTATGCACCTGACAAGGTCCAGGTCGATTTCCGCTACGGTCTTGGTGGTCTGATAGTCGGCAATACCTACATGCAGGAATATGTCGCCTATGACCTCGCCTGTCCGAATTGTGACCGCCAGAAGTACAGGCTGTCATTCGATAGTTCTGGCAGGGCCTCATGCTCGCACTGTGGCACTATGTATGATCTCAACAACAACGGCTGGATTCTTTCCACGCGCGATTCTGTCGCCTCGGATCTCAGGGCGTTGTATCGGTATCGTATTGTGTATAACGGATTGGCCGTGAATGTGTATAACTGACAATGGAGAACCTTAAAGAGAAAATGGCTAATGGACTTCTGTGGGGAGCCTTGAACAATGGTGGGATGCAGTTGCTGAACATATTGTTCGGTATTGTCATAGCACGCAGGCTCACTCCTGGAGACTTCGGTCTTGTGGCCATGCTCACCGTCTTCTCATCCATCGCCGCCAACCTGCAGGAAAGTGGGTTCATCAATGCTCTTATAAATAGGAAGGACGCATCAAGGTCTGACTTCTGCAGCGTGTTCTGGTTCAATGTCGTGGTCAGTGCCTTCCTTTACGTAGTCTTGTGGTTCTGTGCTCCTCTGATCGCGCTCTATAACAATCAGCCGGTGCTCACGCCATTGGCGCGGTATGCTTTCACCGGGTTCTTTTTTGCAAGTTTCTCAATCGTCCCACGGACACAGCTGATGAAGGCACTGCGAGTCAAGGACCAGACAATCATATCCCTGGTCTCGCTGTTGTTGTCCGGTACGGTGGGAATCATAATGGCTGTATGCGACATGGCGTACTGGGGACTGGCCACTCAGAACATAGTCTATGTGTCGATGGTATCTGTGCTCAGCTGGCGTTTCACAGGTTGGAGACCGGCATTCCTGTTCAGTCTGAGACCAATCAGGGAGATGTTCGGCTTCAGCGTGAAGATGCTCATCACCAACATAGTCGGCAACCTGAACAAATATGCGTTTGAGACCCTCATGGGCGGCTATTATCCCAAGCATGATGTAGGACAGTATTCCCAGGCCAACAAATGGAACCAGATGGGCAGTTCGTTCATCACCGGCATGGTTCAGGGAGTGGCTCAGCCCATGTTCGTGGCGATACGTGATGATGGACGTTCCGCAGGAGACGTACATGACTTGCAGAGAAGATACCAAAGGGCATTCCGCAAGATGCTCAGGTTCATCTGTTTCATATCCTTTCCTGTGATGTTCGGTCTCGTGCTGATCGCACCTGAGCTGATTGTGCTTACCGTAACAGACAAGTATCTCGAAAGTGCCAGACTGATGCAGATAATCTGCATAGGCGGCGCCTTCCTGCCCGTTGCGGCATTATACACCTATTTCATCATCAGCCGAGGGCAATCCAATATCTTCATGTGGAACATGATAGCACAGGTCTTGCTGATACTTGCCGATTTGTTTGCAGTCCAGCATTTCGGTCTTGCCCTCTTCGGCCTTTCAGGCATAAGGCTGATGATTACGATCTATGTCGTCATCATCGTGTCTTGGACGTTCGTATGGCACTGGTTCGTATGGAAGGAAATCAGCCTCAGTCTTTTCAAGGTGCTGACGGATATCGTCCCGTTCCTGATCATCGCTGCCGCCACGATGGCAATGACATATTTCTGTACGAGAGAAATCAGCAATATGCTGCTCCAGCTGATTACCAGAATCCTAATGGCAGCCACAGTCTATTTCTCAGTCCTCTGGCTCCTCAAGGCTCAGGTCATGAGGGAATGTGTTGGTTATTTAATGAAAAGAACAAAATAAGACAAAACGACAATATTATGCAAGCTGTGATTCTTGCCGCGGGAATGGGCAAAAGATTAGGTGAATATACCAATGACAATACGAAGTGCATGCTTCAGGTGAATGGAATCCGACTGATTGACCGCTTTTTAGACGCTCTCGGTGAAGTTGGCGTGTCACGGATAGTGATTGTCGTTGGTTACAAAGGGGCAAATGTGAAGGAATATGTAGGGACTTCGTACAATGGCATTCCGATTGTCTATGTTGACAATCAAGTCTATGCCACCACGAACAACATCTATTCCTTGTTCCTTGCGAAAGACTATTTGGAAGAGGATGACACGGTGCTTCTGGAGTCTGATTTGATATTCGACAAGGGAATCCTGCATAAACTCATCTCGTCTCCAGAGCAGAATCTGGCTTTGGTTGACCGTTACGAGAGCTGGATGGATGGTACTGTCGTGACACTGGACGAGCAGTATCGCATAACGCATTTCATTGACAAGTCAGGATTCAGGTATGAGGACATCAAGAACTACTATAAGACTGTCAATATCTATAAATTCTCAAAAGAATTCTCGAAGAACTATTATGTGCCATTCCTTAGGGCGTATTGCACCGCTCTGGGGAACAACGAGTATTACGAGCAGGTACTGAAGGTCATCACTCTTCTGAGAGACTCTCCGCTTAAAGCGCTCCCTCTTGAGGGAGAGACATGGTACGAGATAGATGATGTTCAGGACCTGGATATTGCTGAGGGTATGTTTGCCAAGTCAGACGACGAGCGTTATCAAGCCATTTCATATAGGTATGGAGGCTATTGGCGTTATCCTCACCTGTTGGATTTCTGCTATTTGGTCAATCCGTATTTCCCACCTCAGAAGATGCTGGATGAGATAAAGGCATCATTCGAGGTGCTTGTAAGGGAATATCCGTCTGGGATGAGAGTCAATTCCCTTATTGCATCCAAGAACCTCAAGGTGAGACCTGAATACATTGCTGTCGGCAATGGTGCGGCAGAACTGATAAAATCGTATATGGAACACTCGTCGGGTGCTGTTGGTGTGGTGTTACCAACATTCGAGGAATATCCCAACCGACTCCCTCAGTCAGAGGTCATCACTTTCACACCTTCGTCTGAGTCATTTAGATACACTGCCGACGACCTGATGAACTTCTTCGGTGACAAACAGATTGGGACGTTGCTCCTCATCAATCCTGACAATCCATCCGGCAATTACATCCCATTTAACGATGTCCTGCGGTTGATAAACTGGGCGAAAGAATGCGACATACATGTGGTCATCGACGAGTCTTTTGTTGACTTCGTTGACGTTGATGGTCAATATTCATTGTTTGACAATGCGATCCTGTCCGCGAACCCACATCTGACGGTGATAAAATCCATCAGCAAGTCATATGGTGTCCCTGGCCTGCGCCTGGGCGTGATTGCAAGTGGTGATAAGGAACTGATAGCATTCCTGAGGAAAGATGTCTCAATCTGGAACATCAACTCCTTCGCAGAGTTCTATTTGCAGATATATGAGAAGTACCAGAATGATTACCTGCTGGCATGCTCCCTGTTCCGTGAGGAAAGGGCGGTTTTCTATGATGAGTTGGCGTCCGTGGGCTACATCAAGGTCTTCCCAAGTCAGGCGAACTACTTCTTGTGCGAGGTGACGGATCGTTTCACATCGCACGAACTTGCGGTCAGACTGCTCAGGCACGGTGTGTTCATCAAGGACTGCAGTGGCAAGAAAGGGTTCGAAGGCGGGCAGTATGTGAGGATAGCCGTCAGAGACAGAAAGGACAATTCCAGATTAGTAACCATTCTCAGGACCATCTGACATGAAGATATGTATTTGCGGCGGTGGAGCGTTAGGACATGTGTGTGCAGGGGTTCTCGGCTCAGACAAAGAGAACGAGATAAGCATCTACACCGGACATCCGGACCGGTGGTCTGATGCCGTCGAGGTAACAGATGACAAAGGCACCGTATATCATGCCGTACTCCCAAAAGTCACAGACAATCCTGAACTGGCGGCATCGAACCAGGACATCATCCTGATTTGCCTGCCTGGATTCATGATAGAGAGTGCGCTGCTGGCGATAAAGCCTTTTGTCGGGCAGGCGAAACTGGGCTCAGTCGTCTCGAGCACAGGCTTCTTCTTTGCGGCACATAGAATACTCGGACCTGATACCCGACTGTTCGGGTTCCAGCGAGTGCCATTCATAGCCCGGACTGCTGAATACGGACACACCGCCCGGCTGTTGGGATATAAGGCATCGTTGACAATGGCGACAGAGAACATAGACAGCCCACAGTCATTCCGCAAGGTCATTGAGACGTTGTTCAGGACACCAACGTCATTGGTCAGCAGTTTTTATGAAGTAGCGCTCACTAACAGCAACCCAATACTCCACACAGGGCGGCTCTATGCTTTGTTCCATGATAGGGAGGACACAGCCTTCGATCACCATATACTGTTCTACCGCGAATGGGATGACGAGTCATCCCGGCTGCTGATTGACATGGATAGGGAGTTCTTCGGATTGCTTGACAGGCTGCAGGTGACATCGTTGCCTACATTGCTTGACTATTATGAATGCCAGGATGTGCGGTCGTTGACTGATAAACTCTCTTCGATTGAGGCGTTCAAGGACATCAGGTGCCCGATGGTCAAGACCGATAAAGGCTGGAAGGCTGACTTCTCCGACAGGTATTTCACTGAGGATTTCCCTTACGGACTCAGGTTCATCAAGGAACTGTGCGCTGAACATGGCATTTCCACACCTGTCATCGACAGGGTGCTCGACTGGGGCATGCAGAGGATAGACCTCCGCACGAGGTTCAATCCGGAAGGCTCAGTATTGCGAAGACACCAGATGAGAATGCTGGACATCCTGAAAGAGGTTGACAAGATATGCCGTAGCCATGACATACCATACTGGCTGAGCAGCGGAACGTTGCTGGGTGCAGTGCGTCATGGCGGCTTCATCCCCTGGGATGACGACCTGGATATCGAGTTGTCGCGGTCTGATTACTTGAAACTGATAAGACTGCTTCCTGATGCCTTGCCAGACTGGCTTGCCTTGCAGGACATGAGTACGGATAAAGACTATTTCTTCTTCTATGCGAAGATACGCGACAGGAAGTCACATATCCTTGAGACCAATGAATATGACAGGGTTTTCAAGGAACATGGAATATACATCGACATCTTTCCGTTAGAGTCACAGCCTCTCTGGGTGCATATCATATCCGAGATTGCTCATGGGCATGCGTATAAAATCATGAGGAACCGCACGAGGTCCGATGAGGCGAACATGCGAAGGGTAAGGTTCATGTCCTTCGTCAATCGCTGCTTCACTTATCCAGTCCTTCGACTTCTGTCATTCTTGCCCGGACGCTTCCTTACATCAGGCTTAGGCATTCCTTACCACAACAGACGTGATGCCAACGACATCTTCCCTCTCACCGAGGTCACGTTCGAAGGACACTCGTTCCCCGCTCCAAGGGACTCCGATGCATACCTCAGGAAACTCTTCGGGGATTACAACCAGTTGCCAGACCTGAGTAACATCCATCCACATCTTAAGGAGATATCTTTTGATACAGATATGGTGGGTTCTAAAAATTCACCGAATAAGTAATACATTCACAACTATGGGTGATATGGTTCTTTTCAGTGCTTTTGGCTTTGTTCCGGCATCTTGCTGCCCTACAGTCAGTCATTATGCCCGCGTAATTCCCTCCTTCCGCACAGCAATCTGCTCGGAACAAACCTCAAAATCACAAGAAATGAATTTATAGAACCCACTATATTATGAATGACATGACAACACAGGCTCAGCACAGGCTTGAGTGGATTGATGCGATGCGGGGTTTCACGATGATACTCGTGGTAGCGTATCATGTGGCGCTCCAGGGTTTCTGCCAGACTCCAAGGCTGTCGGCGTCGATGCCCTTCTGGGTGTTGTTCCGCATGCCGCTGTTTTTCTTCATAAGCGGTTTCCTGGCTTACAGGAGGAACGCACAGTGGAGTTTTTCATGCTTGATGCGCATGACGGGAAAGAAAGTGCGCGTCCAGTTGGTGCCTACCGTCGTGTTCTTTCTCGCTGCCATGCTCCTCCTCCATCCTTCAGACTTCCCGGGGAATGTAGTCGAGCAAATCCATTCACCTACCAAGGGCGGCTATTGGTTCACGTTGGTGTTGCTGTATATGTTCATCATATATTACCTCTTCACGTTCATAGAGCACCGATTCAGCCGTAGGTCGTTTGTCCCGGTCTGCATCCTTTGGCTGTTGTCCATCGGTATATATGAGACGGCATATATGCCATCCGTTTTCTGGTATGCTTTTGGCAACAAAGCCACCCAGAAAGGACTCTTGTTCGATACAAGCCTCTTTCAGGTCATGCTTTTCTTCCAGTTTTTCATCTATGGCAACATCGTCCGTAGATACTGGCACAGATTCGAGAAACTCTGCTCAAGACCTGGGTTTTACTTGCTGATTCTCGGTGTGGCGTTCTTCTCGTCAGTCGAGTTCCTCGGCCTTCACTGGCTGAAGCACGAGTGGGCCAACCTGTCAAGGACCATCGCCATGTATGCCTTGCTGACATTGGTCTTTCTGTCGTTCCGTTACTATCAGGCTCATTTCACTAAACAGACCCGAACCGGACGTGTACTGCAGTATATAGGGACTCGCACCCTTGACATCTACCTTCTCCACTTCCTGTTCATACCCTACCTTCCGGAGGTCGGCAAGTATTTCAATGGCCACCAGCATAATTTCCTGGCCGATACGACCGCGTCGGTTGCCGTCGGCTTCGTCGTGATTGCTTTCTGCCTATTGACATCCAACATCCTCCGTATCTCGCCGTTCCTTAAGAAGTACCTCTTCGGAAGAGAGGAGAGGAAAACCATCACCAACTGAGTCCTCACACACTCGCATCGTGATGCCTGGGCTTACATACATATCGATTGACCATGGAACTGATAGAACCATCAGCAAAGAAAAAGAGAATAGAGTGGCTTGACGCACTTCGCGGATTCACCATCCTGCTCGTAGTGTCCAACCATATCGACGGAACTGGATTCGTGGAACATAACGCCATGTCATCCCCGATGTCAGTGTTCTTGCTGTTCCGCATGCCGCTTTTCTTTTTCATAAGCGGCTTTCTGGCATATAAATCCGGACTCGCCTGGGATGGGCGCGACTTCAGTACCATGCTTCTGAGGAAAGTACGCATTCAGATTGTCCCTACTCTGGTCTTCCTGCTTGCTTTCGTCCTGATATTCCATCCAGACACATTCGGACACACCCTCGAGTCCTATTTGCATTCTCCCATGAAGGGCGGGTATTGGTTCACACTGGTACTCCTCTACATGTTCATCCTCTACTATGTTTTCGAATACATCGTCCACCGTCTGTCCCTCAACTCCCTCCTATCTACCGCTGTCCTGTGGATGCTGGCGATGGCCGTATGCGAGACCTGCTTCCTGCCAAGCCATTTCTCCTGGGCGATGGGCAGGAGTGTCGTTTATACTGGTTGGCTCAACACGACCAGCATCATTGAGCTGATGAAGTACTTCCACTTCTTCATATTCGGAAGCCTTGTCCATCAATACTGGGTGGAAATCGAACAGACGGCAAAACGCAGCGGCTACTTGGTCTTCGTGCTTATTGTCGCCTTCGCATCCACGGTGGAGTTCACCCAGCTGCATCTCCTCACCGGCCCATGGGCGGTCATCACCCGGACCTTGGCTCAATACTCTCTGCTCTTGGTGGCTTTCTTCTCCTTCTGGTTCTATCAGCAGACCTTCTCCACATCGACTGTGATCGGCCGGGGATTGCAATATATCGGCAAAAGGACACTCGACATCTATCTGTTGCATTATTTCCTCATTCCGAACCTTCCCGAAGTCGGTGAGTTCTTCGATGCGCACAAGCAGACCTTCGTGCTGAATTTCACTCTCTCCATGCTCACATCCCTGTTAGTAGTGGCTTTCTGCCTGCTTGTCTCCAACATCCTCCGTGTCTCGCCATTCCTTAAGAAATACCTCTTCGGAAGGGAAGAGAGAAAGTGATGCCATACCAACTCCCGGCCAACGCCCTCACTGACGTATGGCATATTGAGAGTTGTCATCCTGACACGATTGCACAGCCCCCCATCATCACAGAGGGCATCGTCCGGTTGACAGCCCAAGCCCCAAGACTTTCCAAGGCTCGTAAAGCGCAATCCGTTCCCTTTTCTATGGATGCGTGTGGCTTTGGCTACCCATGCGGTGATTTTGTTGCCGCAAAATTTGCCGGTTCCGAAAAAATGACGTACTTTTGCATTGTGAAAAAACTTTACGATCATGGCAAAATACTTCGCACCATCAGAACTCATCATCAATCCAGACAACAGTTCGTTCCATCTTCATATACGTCCTGACCAGTTGGCGGACAAAGTCATCATGTGCGGCGACCCGGCCCGAGTAGGGTTTATCGCCGGTTTTCTCGACTCACAGGAGTTCGACGTCCAGAGTCGCGAGTTCCGAACTGTCACGGGAAGCTACAAGGGCAAACGAATCACTGTCATTTCACATGGCATAGGTTGCGACAACATCGACATCGTCGTCAATGAGCTTGATGCCCTGAAGAATATCGATTTCGAGACGCGTATGGAGAAAGAGCATCTGACCTCCATGGATATGATTCGGGTCGGCACATGTGGCGGACTGCAGGAATACACTCCGACAGGTTGCTTTATCTGCAGCGAGAAGAGCATAGGCTTCGAGGGACTTATCAATTTCTACGCCGATCGCGACCGCATCTGCGACCTTGAGTTCGAGGAGGCGTTCACCAGGCATCTCGGGTGGGACTACCACAACCTCCCGTCGCCTTATGTGGTTGACAACGATCCCGGACTCCTCAGCCGTGTCTTCGCCCCGGAGATAGGGATGGTCAAAGGCGTCACCATCTCCTGTGGCGGCTTCTACGGTCCGCAAGGTCGCGAATTGCGCATCCCGCTCGCCGACCCACACCGCAATGAGAAAATCGAGTCGTTCGAGTGGAACGGCTACCGCATCACCAATTTCGAGATGGAGAGCTCGGCCTTGGCCGGACTTGCCCGCCATCTCGGCCACCACGCGCTGACCGTCTGCCAGGTCATAGCCAACCGCGTGGCACATAAGGCGAACACCAACTACAACAACCGTTTCGAGGATATCGTGCCATTGTTGTTCGAACGGATCTGATGACACGTTTCCCACGGTTCATACAGACACCGATACATGCTGTGTTTCTTGATATTGACGGGACGCTAGTGAGTTTCCGCACTCATGCCGTATCGCCTCAGGTGAGGTCGGCTATCAGCATGGTACGCGGCAAGGGCGTCAAGGTCATTATAGCCACAGGACGTCCGCTACCCTTCGTCGATAATCTCGGAGACCTCGAGTATGACGGCATAATGACCGTCAACGGGGCTTGCTGTCAGACCAGTGACGGAACGGTCATCCGCCACAATCCCATTCCCGCCGAGGACATACAGATGATGGTCGAATACTGCCATGCGCATCCGCTGCCGATGGCATTCACCTCCTCCGATGAGGCCTATTCCAGTTTCACGACACCAGAGTTCATCGAGGTCTTCCGGCTTCTCGACATCAAGATACCGCCTCATTTACCTATACACCGATGCCTCGGCAAGGGCATTACGCAAATCGTGGCGTTCATCTCCAAGGAGGACGAACCACGCATAATGCAGGAGGTCTTTCCCCATTGCACGGCTCATCGCTGGCATCCCGCGTTTGCCGATATCATATCGTCAGGCAACAGCAAAGAAGAAGGAGTATGCGCTTTCTGCCGCCACCTGCACATCCCACTCAGCCAGACCATGGCCTTCGGCGATGGCGGCAACGACATAGGTATGCTGAACCGTGTAGGTTATGGCTTCGCAATGTCAAACGCCAGACCCGAAGTCCTTGACAAAGCCCCTTTCGTCACCGAAAGCGTAGATGAAGACGGTGTGGCGAAAGCCCTTTTTCGTTTTTTCTCATGAAATATTTTGCCATGTAAAAATAAATCACTAACTTTGCAGACGCAAATACGATGGTGCCTTAGCTCAGTAGGTAGAGCATCGGACTGAAAATCCGTGTGTCCCCGGTTCGAATCCTGGAGGTACCACTGAAGCCGCTGAATCACAGCGGCTTTTTTTTATTGCCGGCCTGACACTGCCTATGGGTGCAGGTCTCAAAAAGAAGGTCAGTGGATATTTTGTGACCTTCTGCGTGCCTGACCACACTTACCTCACACATCAACCAGACATTGAAGACGTTATACATCGACCTTGGAAAATAACATATAGTATTGTGTATCAGTATAGATACGCGAACTGATAAAAATGACGAGCAACAAACGTGCAACAAATAGGGGTATTTATGGGCATTAGAGGGGGAAGTGATGGGAAAGGTGGGATTCTTATTTGTTATTCGGGGGAATTTGAGTATTGATGGGAAGTGTTACTCTGATAGTTTATTTGATACGTTCGGTTTGTGAATTAGACGTGCATTTGCCGTGTTTGTAGTGCTGTAAATGTCAGTTTTGGAGGTCAAAACCGCTGAAATTTGTGTGATTATTATTAGATAATGTGTTAAATGATGGCGAAAGTTTCTATAATTGGATGGTTTTTGTTACCTTTGCATTTGCCCGGATGTACATTCTTGGCTATGCCAGAGGTGCAATGAACAAAATCATTATAGCAAAAGAACAAAATGAACAATAACAATGAACCGAATATAACAGAAGGACGCTATCTGAATCCGCTTACGGACTATGGTTTCAAGAAAGTGTTTGGTGAGAAGGACATTATGATAGCCTTTCTCACAGACTTGTTGAATCCAAAGTCAGCTATCGAAGACATAGTGTTCATCGACAAAGACCTTGTGGCTGATTATGAGGAAATCCGTGGAGTCATCTATGACTTACGTTGCAAAACAAAGGATGGAGGTGAGTTTATAGTAGAGATGCAGAATAAGGGACAACTGAATTTTAGTGACCGTATTCTCTTTTACCTTTCGCGCTCTTTCTCGTCTCAGGAGCGTAAAGGAAATTCCACATGGGACTATGAATTAAATCCCGTCTATGGAGTATTCTTTATGAACTTCCATATGAAAGGTCTTAAACCTCAGGCGATACGCACTATCCAACTTAAGGTGGACGAAACAGGCGAAGTGTTCTCTGAAAAGTTAAAGGCTTTCACACTCGAACTACCTGACTTCAAGGGCAAATCAACCGAATACCCTAAGTCACCTATAGAATATTGGTTGTATAATCTCGTAAATATGGAAACCATGACAACTGCATTACCATTCCAATCACAACAGCCTATCTTCGGAAAGGTAGGAGGTATTTCTGAACTCGTTCATTTGAGCGAAGAAGAACGTATGAGATACAATGTGAGCCTTGACACCTATCGTACAAACCTCTCTGTTATGAAGAACGAACGTGCTGAAGGACGTGCTGAGGGTATAGAAGAAGGCATTAGCATTGGTGAGAGAAATAGCCGAATGGCAACAGCCATGCAGATGAAAACCGACGGTCTGCCTATTGAAATGATTCAAAAGTACACAGGGTTGACAGCAGAGGACATCAGAGATTTATAAACGACTTTTTAAACAACAATTTCGTTATTGAATTGCCTTTTACAATAAGATTTTCGAAATTGAATATAAGGAAATACAAAAAACATCCCTGAAATTTACTGAAAAAAGTTATAAGGGGTCAAAGTTGGGACAAACGCCACCTTACCATTTCACAGGTCTGATCATGCGGCAAGACACAGAGTTTTGCTGGCGAACCGACAAACATCAACATATTTGACATGGGGCACACCCTGTAACATGCTCTGCGAGACTTCGTGTGGGCAATAGTTCATAGTGTGATAATGATTAGTTCATGATGTCTGTGCGCTTGAATGACTCATCGTCATGCGACAGCAAAGTCAGCGCAATCGCACGAAACCGCCAAAGACTTCTGACGAGATTGTGCTTTTGTTACTAACAACTATATGCCACCTGTTACTAACAACTATATACCACCTGTTACTAACAAGTACATACCACCTGTTACTAACAAGTACATACCACCTGTTACTAACAAGTATATACCACCTGTTACTAACAAGTGGGATGTCTCATGCGCTCTCGTTGATAAAG
>JAKSJE010000008.1 GCA_024398405.1 Bacteroidaceae bacterium | reverse complement strand
ATTTTCGCAAAATCGTGCTCTGACGCTATTCTGAGGGGGTAAGGTGCAGACGGTGCACATCAGTCTATAAACTTTTTATTTTTCTCTTTTTAGATTATTTTTTTCATTTCTCGCGAAAGTTATAGGATTGAAGTGCACCATCTGCACCCCGAACTTGTAACCAATTAGCAATGAGAGTATTCCAAAAAATCGGTTAACAAATTTTGACATTTGCCGTCTATGATTCGTCTTTTATCTCTCTTGCCATGATTCTCTGGTTGTTGACACGTCTGTCAGCATCGACTTTCTGGACACGGAAGCCTCGTATCCCTCGCCTTGCTATCATCTTATACCCTAATTTCTTCAATGCCGCGCTGATATGCTGTGACTTTATCTGCAGCGTGGTTGGTGGGCAGCAGTAGTTGAGAATCTCTGTAGCCGTCATGAACAGTCCGGGGTCATCGCCTTCGGGCTTGGCGAAATAGGTGCGCACGAATTCCTCAGCCGGGTCAGGCACCTCGAACTCGGTGTTGCGACTGTTGATGTAATTAATCTCGTCGGTGGTGAAGTAGAAGGAGAAGCCGGCGTTTACGAGCGCTAAGGCTTGCGCGTACATGCCTTGGTAGGGTATGTCGGCTGTGAAGGGCGAGTCGATGCTGATGACGTTGAAGATGAGCCAGCGGCGGTTTCCGGTCCGGTCGGTGAGGAAGTACTGGTTGTTGCCGGAGCCGCAGAAGGAGGCTATCCGCCGTCGGCAGACCTTGGTGCGCGCGTAGGCGGGGCGTTCGTTCGACGAGACAGCGGTGGAGAGGGCTTTCAGTTGGTTGAGCTCGGTGTGGTTCATGGCGTCGAGTTCCTCGAGGTTGATGATGGGGTGCTGCGATATGGCTGTGCGGTCGTCCTTGGTCATCTGGCTGCAGTCCATTCGTGTGGAGCGGTAGTCGGCCAGTTCGGGCGGCAGTATGGCATTGAGCCAGGAGGTCTTGTAGATGCCCTGGGGACCGATGAGGACGAGGATCTGCTGGTTGATGCCCATTCCCTTCCACATGGCCACCATGCTGACGAACCACTTGCGGAAGTCGGTGCGGAAGTCGTCGTCATGGCCGTCGGTATGGACCATGGCGGCGAAACTGCCTATGTAGTCGGGGTCGCCCTCGCGCCACTCGGGGAGCGACCGCAGGTAGTCGTGGAGCGGGTCGTAGGTGGCTGACATGTCGGAGTTGATGACTGCCCAGACGATGCCGGGGTTGGTCTTCACGCCCTCTTCGCACATGTGGCGCCACTGGGTGTTGACGATGTAGTCATCGACCCGCTCCCAGCGGTCGGTGTCCCGGGGCCTCCACTCCACGCACTCGAGTATGACGTTGCGGCGCCAGTCGCCCTGTCGGAGGAGGTAGCCGGTGACTGCCCGGACGTTCTCCTTGGAGACTTTGGCGAGCACGGCCTTGGCTTCGGTGAGTTCCCTGGACGGTGTTTCGGGGGTGGTGGCTTTGTAGCGGGGGCAGACGATGCCCTTCTCCTTCGCCATGCGGTAGAAGGTGGCGATGGTGACGGAGCCGCGTCCGGTGCGGAGGAGGTTGTCGTACTTGAGGTCGCAGTCGTCGGGCTTGTAGGAGGGGTTCAGACGGCTGACCTCGTGGAAGAAGGCGCGTCCGCCCTCGCCGAACTCGGTGGCGAGGGCCATGCCGACGCGCATCCAGGAGTCGTAGTCGGCGGTGATGTCGATGGAGCCGGCACTCAGCCGGCTAACAAGGTAGGTGACTTTCTCATAGGAGGTGAGGGGATGGGAGGAGGCAGGGCTCACCGGGTTCTCCTGGCTCAGTGGGTTCTCCGGCAATTCCGGCACTCCCGGCACTCCCGGATTTGCCGGAATAACCGGAATAGCCGGAATAGCCGGAACAGCCGGAACAGCCGGCCCCACCAGCCAATGGTGGGGATCAAAGTGTGTCTTCTTCATGGTTTCTGAGTGTAACGTGGGTTGATAAAACAGTTTGGGTCATGTGGGAGGAAACAGAGCCGGGTCACGTCCTTGCCGGATGGGTCGGGACGGTGGTGGTGGGCAGAGGCGATGTAGTTGCTGAGCGACTGGAAAAAGTCGGGACGGCTCATGCCGCACCAGTCCTCCACCTCGATGACCCACTTCAGTCCGTCGCCGGATGGGCTGACGAAGAGCATCTGGGTGTCGAAACAGTCGTCGTGGAGCAGTGAGGAGCGAAGCATGGTGAGGGCCCGGCTGCCGCCGACGTGGTCGAAGTCGAGGACGATGAGATTGTTCACTGAAGTGATATAGCCTTCCTTGCGGTAGGTGCAGGTGCAGGAGAAGGTGGCTGTCTCGAAGTTGAGCAACTTGAACCTCGAGGCGTTACGAGGTTGCAGATGACGCTCGCGGAGGGTCTGGGTGGCGAGACGCGCGCCGGCGTCATGGAGAATGTACTCATAGACCTCACGCAGCGTGACGGTCATGCATGGTTTGTTGTCAGGAACGGCGCGGTCGCCGACCTGGAATCCCCGGGGAAAGACGGAGAATCGTGGAAAGTCTTGTGTATTCATCTTTGTCTTGCATTTAGCGGTGACAAAGGTAAGGAGGAAAAAACGGTTAAAAAAAGGAATTCGGAATATTAGCAGTAAATGGGAACGATTGTGAACCGTCGTTCATTTCCGTTCACACTCATAGGGCCATGCGGCAGTCCTTGAGCAGTTGGTATAGTTTGCGGCAGGTGTTTGCGTTGTGGCAGAGTTCATGCTGTCCGGCCTTGTCGAGAGCGGCGATGAAGGAGTCGGTAATCATCATGCACGCCTGCTTCGGCAACTTGGTGCTGAGGTACTTACGGATGCAATTCTTCATCTGCAGTTCCCAGTTGGGTTCTGAAGAATGTGCGAAGCGGCTCTTTATGAGTTTGACGAACTCGGGTATGTCGGCGATGTATCGGCAGTCCTTGAGGACTTTATACGGAATGGCCCATTCGCCCTTGGTGGCACAGGTGAATTTGTCAAGTATGAGTTTCAGCGCGGCTGTGCGTAGCAAGGGCAGTCGGCAATCGACCTCGTCGGGCTGGGTGTGGGCGACGTAGAGGTCGAGGAGTTCCTGTGATGTGGCTTGCTCCGCCAGCACCTCCATGGCCTGCCCTTTGGAGATGAGGCGTGTGGCGGAAAGTGAGGCGGTGGAGTCGGTGGTCTCACGTCCCGTGAGGATGCGCACGGCACGGAGGAGACGGTCCTTGGTGGTTCGGTAAACAGATTGAACCACAGCACATTCGTCCTTGAACTCGCCTATCAGCACCTTGATTTCGCCAGCAGCCAAAGCCCCGCCCTCACTGCCATCGGATGGCAGCGACCGGCCTTGGTTCGATATGTATGCTGACGAGGGCATATGACAAACAAGTATTGTGCCAACTGTGTGGCGGTTATGGTCAGGGAGTACGCTAACCTGTTAGTTTCCAATGATGTAACGATTCGAATGATTCTGATGGTGTCGAATTTAGTTGACCTGCAAAGGTATGAAGAAATTCTGATATATCCAAAGGAAATGTGAGATTTCTTTGAAAAAAAAGAATGGGGTGCGAGGCGGAGAGTGATAAATCCCTAAGCCTCACCACCATCCGCCTGTGTGTATGCGTACTACGAACCAAAAGGGGCTGACTAAAATTGGTCAGCCCCTTATCGTCATAGGTGGTTCGATGTTCAGTCGCTTATCCAGTCATGCGAACGATAACAAATGGTGATGTTATATGCGCATTGGCTGAATCATTTCACATTCTTCACTTTCCTATTAGTAAAGTAATCATAATGGCGTTTATTCCCCGGATTAGTTATCTTGCCACTCGTTGCCCACATGCTTATGTTGTCTCTAAACCACCACCAATTAATCTCACTGGTTGGACGGAAAAACATGTTTATAACAGGAGATGTTCTGAGCAAGCCACTACACCCTTTACTTTTTTCCAAATAGAAGATTTTATAATGAGGATGTGCTTTATCTTTGTTATCTTTGCCAAAATGGCCATAATTATAACATGCTTCGCCAGTCCTCTCAGTCAAGAAATAGTCTGCGCCCCTTCGTGCAGGGAAGCCGATAAATTCCATAACCGCACCTGTAGTATTGTTTCCGATCCTTTCCTTGTACTTCTCGTAAGTAGCAGCCAGATGGGAGTGCTCAATGAAGCCATCTGCCAAGCCTACATCTTTCAGAATCTGTTCGCAACTTGCCATGAATGTGTTACGATCCTTATCTTCTCTCGGGAAATAGTATTTTTGAATATTACCTTTGCTCTTATCAAACCAGTCCTGAATTGTCTGTCCGAGTTCAAAGTATGGTCTCTCATAGTACACAAGTTCTCCACGCTTTCCTCCGCAGTAGATACGATATTTCGCGTCTCGCTCATCTATTCTCTTAAGGTCGGCGTCCATAGTTTCCTGGCATTTTTTGAGAGCTGTCTGCAGATTTCCCATCTGCACTTTGTTCTGTGGCAGTCCTGTCCAATTGAGATAGGCGTTGATGATGAAGTAGGAAGACGAAAGTCTCTGGAAATCGGTAACGGTAATACTTGACCTCAGAAGATATCCCTCATTTTCCCAAAGGTATATGTTTTGCGTGAATTTCTCCTGTGCCTCAGGAATGTTCTTGTACGTAACCTGCTCTAATGTTGTGTTCTCACAATACATTTGCAATAAAGTGAGCAATTCCGAGTCAAGTCTGGCAGTCCCCAATTCATCTTGGAAACCTTTGAACAAATCATTTATCGCTGCATTCTTTTCTTCTAATGACCGAACTTTATCTTTATCGTTCGTAATGTTCTGATATTGCTGGTAATACTTGAGAGTTGTATTTTGAAGTGATACAATCTTATTGGTGTATTGGCTCAGTGCCCGACCAAGGGTGATGTTCTGTACTTCCTTGTACAAGCCGTCAACAGCGGTACGAAGTTTTGCCACATCTTGGGACAGTTGCTCAATCTGAGCGGACAATTTCTTCATCTCCTCGAGCAATTGCTCATTCGTCACCTCGTACTTGGAGCCGATAAGTTTCACCAGCAAGCCTAAACCCTTTTTGATAATCTCTTTATAATCAAAGTTCTGTTGTGCCAAAGCATCGTCGCAACCGAACAGCACGTCCAGCTTCAGGTTATAGCTGGCTGGGAATAGTATAGGATAGACGCTGCGCGTGCCTTGCGCATCGGCATAGTCCGCGCCGCAGTCAGGGCATTCCCAGTACTCGCTATTGCCGCACTCGTCTTCTGTCGGGCTAACGGCTTCGTGATGTATCAGGTCCTCTACGATGCAACCGCCAAGTTCTCCCTCCTTGACTTCCGTGTAATCCTCCTGGCAATCCTCGCACTGATAGACCTTATATCCGGCATTGAGGCAGTTGGCAGGAACGTCATATACCACTTTGTAATTGTGGACATGCACCTTGCCGCCCTCCTTGATTACGACACTCTCGCCGTCGATGGCGCATACCTCGCCGTCGTCAGAATCCGTAAGCCGGTCAATGACCACTGATGCCGGTTTGTCGGACACGACCTCCATAGTGAAGACTCCGTCGTCGATAAACTTGAGCTGGCTGATGGCTGCGGTAGCCTTAGGTGAGAAGACCGCCATCACAGCGTCATCAAGGGTCACTGGTGCGGTGAACCGACCTGTGAAGTCCTCTGTCAATTCTATTCGGCTCTCTGAGGAGAGTGCGCCGTTTTTGCACTCGAAGTTGCCATCGCCGGAAAGTTTCAGCTCTACGTCCTTGAAGTCAAGGCCATTGGCGCTCACATAGGTGAAGCCTCCCAGATTGAATGTCACCTCATCATAATCCAAGTCGTCAATAGTCAGCGGCTCACTGTCCAGAACGTCGTCGAGAAGGTAAATGACATCTGTTTCTCCGTCATCAACATCCAATGCAGCCTTTACGGCAGCGTTGAGAGAATTGTATGTCTTGTCGGCATACTTGAAACACCCGTCTTTATAGACAGGTCCAGAATCAGAGTCGGATTTGTCGCATCCCGCGAATGACAGGACAGACGCTAACGCCAAGGCCATCAGGCCGGATTTGAAAAAACATGTTTTCATTTCTTGTTGTTTTTAATTTCGCTACGCTAATGTGATCAATAGTTCTCATTTCCCTGAGCGACAAGGCGTTGCCCAAGAGGTTGTCATATCAGATTATCCACTTAACTTAGCGTTGCGATTAGAAATCAAGCAATAATCGTGGCAAGACGCTACAAAGTTACCGTTTTTTTTTTTTATATGCAAGCGAAAAGCGCACAAAAATTTGTGGCGCATAGGTCAACGTCGTTTCTCCCCGCCTCATGCAGTGACCGACGCGGGACTTGGGGATGGTGGAAAAACCGCCTCATGCAGTGACCGACGCGGGACTTGGGGATGGTGGAAAAACCGTTCCGTCAGGTTCTTCGCATGATGTTCTCTTCCTGCTTTGGTTGTCTTTTTGGGCTATTTCGCCTTATTCCATTCTCAAGCGAACGAAATGACCCACTTATTCCTTTTATGGGGTGTTCCCCACCTATACTATCACCTCAACGATTGTACGTCCATCTTGTTCGGCCGATGGCAACAAGCCCGGGGTTTTTCCCTTGTTGAAACAGAAGGATACAAGGTAGCCTGTCTTATGCTTTTTTAGTGAAAGATACTCGAACAACTGGTTTTCGCCCTTGGTGTTATAGCTATCGCCACGCCATATCTTCAGTTCGATGACGTACTCGTGGTTGTTGTAGTTGATGATAAGGTCGGTGCGGGTCTCGTCACGCGTCTCGGCCTCGACATAGTAATGGCCGACGCCGTTGATGATTGGGCGCAAGTAAAGCTGGAACTGCTTGCGTCCGTGCTTCTCCACGAACTTGGAGTCCATCGTTCCGTCGGCGGTACGGAAGATCTCGTTGAAGTGCTCGGAGAACTTACGCAAGAGCAATGGCATGTCCAGTCCGTCGCCCTTGATGAACTGGGGTTTCTCTATGGAACCGGCGGTGTATATCTCAGACTCCTTCTCCAAAGACATGAAATACTCGTAGATAACCGTTTCCATGATACGGGAGGAAATTGAGTATGTGCCATCATCGTAGATATTGATGATGTTGAACTGCTCCGCCAACTGGAACGTCACGTTGTGGGGATTGTATTTCCTGACCTCACCAGAAAAGAGTAAATCCATCAGCAAGGACTTCAGGTCGGGGAACTGCTCTATCTGCTTGATCATGTCGTCAAAAAGCGTGTTGCGCTCGTTGAGTATGACCTTCACGGCATTCAGAAGCCCTTCGTGACTCCAGTCGTCCTGTTCATCCATCAACTGGCACAGGCGAGAGACGAGGAACGGGTAGCCGCCTGTGTAGTCACGAACCCATGACGCAACCTCAGACGTGTTGAATCCTTTATTGTGGTCTGCCTCATAGTCATCAAGCATTCCCTTGATGCCTAAGGCTGAAAGGCTCATGTCAACATTGAAAGGCACAGCGATGTTCCAAGGCGAGTTATACTGATGCTGTTCCTCTGGCCGCATCTTCAGTTTGAGGTTCTTGATGTCATAGACACCGGCGAGGATGACGGACTGGAAGGTTGGGTCTTCATCTCTGTTCAGATACATGTCTCTCAATGCGCCTAACAACCTCAAGAAAGACTCTTGTTCACTTGCCTGGTCAACTTCGTCAATGAACAAGACTATCGGACATGAATTGTTGCCGCAAATCTGAATCAAAAACTCACTTACGTCAAATATTGTACATCCTTCCGCATGGCGTTCCTGGAAAGACAAGAGCAGTTCTGCACAGTTTTCATCAAGATTCCTGACCTTGTTCCTTCTGACGCATATAGAAAGCAGACGCAAAAAGATAGCGCCAGTTGATAGTGGGGCACTAAAATAAGTCTTGTCCACCTTCTCGAAACTAATCGAGAACACGCAATAGCCAGCATCTTCAAGATAGTTTTTCAGATTGCTCAGTGTCGTGGTCTTGCCATACTGTCTGCCTCGGTTGATGCAGAAATAGTCACCATTGGCAACCATCTTGCGGATGATTGCCAGACGTTCGGTGATGTCCACCATGTAGTGCTCGTTGGGGCGGCATGTGCCCGCGGTATTGAATCTCTTCATGACTTCCATTGTGTGAAGTGTGTAATTCGCCCTGCGAAAGTACGAAAATAATCTCAGATATCCGCACAAACACCTCCGAAACGATTCGTTTTTATGAAATTTTATAAGTTGTGTGCTACACAACTGGCATTTTCCTATCAAAGAAGTGATTTCCTCCGCACGATAGAATACACCATGCTTAAGGTGGGTTCTATAAATTCACCGAATAATAAAGGGGTGTTCTTCTGTTTTTGATTAATAATCTACCATCGCGCATGCGTATGTTAATAGTGTGTGCGAATTTACTAAGAATAATCGAGAAAAATGAGAAAAACGCAATGTTTTTGCAAAAATTTTCAAAAACAGGAACAAAAAAGCAGATATTATCGTTTGAAATTAGTAATTTTGTGGCAATAATTGCTCGATAGTTGACAGGTTATGTGAGAAAAAACAAGCATATCCCATAATTTGGGAGAACCCTACCCTATCTTTGTAGTCAATTTTATATCAAACGGTTTTTGATTATGAGAAAAGCAAGCGACATAAAGACATTCATACTGAAATGGAATCCTGAGATTTCGTCTGTAAATCTGGAGGATTGGGATTTCTGGGTAAAGAAGCAGGATTTCCTTACACCAAACTGGAGCGTACACGAGCACGAGAAGGTAAATGTAGGGGACGAATGGTATATGCTGCGTGTAGGCGATGGCGTTATGGGTATTGTAGGTCATGGCTTATTCTGTAGCAATCCACAGAAAGGTGATGACTGGAGCGGCCAGGGTAAGGTGCGCTACTATGCTGAGCTATATCTGCGTGAACTCGTGCCACATAGTGAGCCAATGATTACTACTGAGGAGTTGGAGAAATGCATTCCTAATGTTGACTGGCGAGGTGGACACTCTGGTATCTTGTTGTCTAACACAGATGCAGAGAAACTGGACAATCTGCGAAGCAAGTATTACAAGGATCACCCTTGTGACCTTCGCGGTTGGGAGGCAAGCATAGAGAAAGGGATTGAGAAGGACATCGTTGGATGGGAGAACCTGACAAAGCTCTTTGACGATATGGAGTTGGAAGATGATTACATCTATTCCGACAATGTGTTTCATGACATGGTGACTCTAAAGACAGAGCACATTTATGGCGATAGCATCTTCACATTCACCATCCTCATTCATGACAACGACATTCTGCCTATAATCTGTCGAAAGCTTCAGCGTATCAAAACTGAAATTCATGGAGATGAGTGCTACGAGAGTTATGCTAATATCTGGCATGACGGCTTCTATTTCCATGTAAACATCAATGAGGTTGAAGTCATCTGTGAAGAATTGGAGTTCGGTCAGACAAGTAAATACGAAAAAGATTTTATAGCAGTAACGATATAAAATTGAATAAAATATGCTATATAGCACTCATCATAATAAAAACACAAATGAAGACCCAAAGACATCTGTCGTCTTTGAGAATCTATTATTATTTCCTGATAATATATTTTGGGAGATATTAAAGGATTCTGCCGCGAACAAAAATGTTTTGCCAGAGGATGCAGGATTACTCTTAGACAGATTTGAGTTTTGGCCAAGATGGGACTCTTGTTCTTCTTATAATACTGGAAACAGCAACTATGTCGAACCAGATATATTCTTTAGATTTGAAAAGGTTGACGTAATAGTTGAAGCAAAGTATTCCGATATTTCTGGTCAATATCGTGAAGAATGGGAATGAGAGTTTTCAAACAAGAAACAACAGACACATATGGGAGAAGACAAGAGGCAGGACTCTGTGTCCTCACGTCAGGCGGACATGAGCCAACGGGCGAAATGGCATGACTACCGCGACAAGGGGTGGTACATGGTGACGATGGTGACGGAGGGCCGGAGGCATCTGTTCGGGAAGATAGTGGGCGGTGAGGACGGCCGGGCGAGGATGGTGCTCAGTGAGCTGGGGGAGTGTCTGGTGAGGGAACTCAGCGGGCAGTCGGTCCGACGCCGGGAACTGGTGGTGAGGGCTTACGTGGTGATGCCCGACCACTGCCATATCCTCGTGCAGATAACGGCGGAGACGGAGTGGCATCTGGGCCAAATGGTGTGGGGCATCAAATACGGCACGACGGCGGCATACCTGAGACTGCTCGACCGGGACGAGGGCGGCCGGCACAGCGTGAGACAGAGTGCGGCAAGGGACAGGAGACACGAGGGGACGGGAAGGAGCGTCAGCGCACGCAGCGCTGACAACGAGGAAAGAGAGGGGAGAGAGAAGAGAGAGGAAAGCGACAGTGTTGTCAGCGCTGCGTGCGCTGACAAAGACTTAGTCCTCGTGGCCCCGCTCTGGGAGGCGGGCTATCACGACCGCATCGTGAAGCGGTATGGACAGATCGCGACTCTCAAGGCATACATCAGCCGGAACATCGAGCGGGCTTGGCTCAAGGCCAACGGACAGGGATGGCTGAACGCACCTGCTACGGTGGAGGTGGCAGTCAGCATCGACGACGCACAGGCGCTGAAGGACTTCGCCGTGTTCTGGGACTCCAGGAGAGAGGTGACGCACTCGGCTTTCTCGGTGAGAAGGCACTACTCGGAGAGTTACGTGGAGCTGGTGGGGAAGTTCCTGAGGAGGCGGGTGAGGGGCGTCAGCGCACGCAGCGCTGACAACGAGGGGAGAGAGAAGGGAAGCGAGGGGAGAGAGAAGGGAAGCGAGGGGAGAGAGAAGGGGGGCGAGGTGTTTATGCGGATGAGGGCTGTGGGGAATAGGTGGATGCTGGAGGCGGGGAGGCCGTTGGTGGCGGTGAGGATGTCGAGAAGCATGAGTGCGGAGAAGGTCGAGGAGGAGGTGAGCCGGATGATGGATATGTGCGAGAGGGAGGGGGCTATCGTGGTGTCGCCGTTCATCTCGCCGGGGGAGAAGCGGATGAGGGAGGCTGTGATGGAGAACGGCTATTGCGCTGTGCAGATATATGGGGAGAGAATGGGCGAGAGATGGCACCCAGACCAAAACAGCGAGGTGGCTGTGGAGGAGGGCCGGCTGCTCTACCTGGGCCTCTGGCCCGACAGGCCGGGGAGCGAGAAGGTGACGAAGCCGGATATGGAGGTGATGAACCAGGTGGCAAGGATGATGGAGAGAAACGTGAGGAACAGGGAGGAGGAGAGTCAGCGCAGGCAGCGCTGACAACAAGGGGGAGAGGAGAGAGAGGGGCGAGGGCTGGAGGTGAGGGAAAAAACAAAAAGAACCGCTGGTGGGCGGTTCTTTTTGTTGGGATGACTCCTTGTGGATGAGGGGGAGGTCAGAATGACCAGGTCGGCTTGGTGAAGTACCAGGCTGACTGGTTGAGGAGCTTGGTGTAGAGGGATTCGTCGCGAGGGGCTGGAGGGAGGGAGCTGGTGTTGTATTTGCCGGCTTTGACGTTGCGGTTGGCAATCTTGTCGGCAAGCCAGTTGGTGCCGTTCTGTCCAGCGGCGTTCTTGTGGTTCGCCACGCGTACGAGGTCGGTGAACCGGTAGCCTTCGAAGGCGAGCTCAAGTCCCATCTCGTCGATGATGAGGTCCTCGACGGCGTCGATGGCCTGCTCCTTTGTGAACTGTTTCTTGGCGAAAGTCTGTCCAGGGTATTTCTGTGAGAGTTTCACGACGATGGCGGAGTCGTAGTCGAACACGATGGAGTCGTTGTAGCCTGTGAGGTTGGTACGACGTGTTATGTCAGACGTTGATGCCCAGTTGCCGAATCCGGAGCCACGGGAGTGGATTCCGTAGTTTCCGATCCATGCGTCGTCGGAGAAGTCGAGGAAGAAGTCAGCCACCTCTGTGCTATCGACGTAGTACATGGCACCGGCGTCGTTGAGTTTGAGGTAAGGGATGGTGTCGGTGACATAGACAATGCCTCCGGTGTCGTTGCGCAGTGTGTCGCCGGTGAGTTCGTCAATGATCATGTGGGTGTTGTAGTTGAAGCTCTGCTTCGGCATGTTCTCCTCAGTTATACCGTCCTTGAGAATGGCGAAGGCCATCTGTGGGAATCCGGCGCGGTTGATTGCCTCGGCGAGACGGAGCCATATCTGCGTCTTGCGGTAGATAGGAATGGAGTAGTAGAAGTTAGAGCCTTTCGCCGCCTTTGAGCATAGTCTGTACGCCTCGCTCTCGTAGGTGAAGTCCTCGGTTGAGCATCCGTATCTGGCGTCGCCGCTCTCGTACTCCATGCGAGTAGGGTTCGTGGTGGAGTTGTCGTAGAAGACGTAAGTCTGGTTACGGCTGAGAGTGAAGTAGGCGTTGGACGGTGTGGTCTGTGTCTTCCAGTTCCTGCTGACCGAAATGGCTCCAGATGTGCTTGTCTCCTCCTCACCGTCGGCATTGGTGGTGGTGGAGCTGTTCTGTCGAGAAGTCGGTGTGTAGCCATAGACATCAGCCACACGCATGAGCATCGTTCCGAACTGTTTGTTCGCTGAGCTCGGTATGATGGTGATCTCGTCGTCGGCAGCAGAGTAGCTGTACCGGCTTGCCCATTCACCCCATGCGCCGAAAGGGGAATAGGAGTAGAGTTCCTCGTTTTCCTTCCCTGAGCGCACCCTTGACTGTGTGGCGCTGCAGTACTGGATAGTGACCTGCGGAGCGTTGACCTTGAGCCACTGGTAGTAGAGTTTGGCGGCGTTGACGTAGTCAGCCTGGCTTGCCCCTCTGAGCAGGTACATGTCGGCGAGCACGAGGTAGATAGGAATCATCAGTTTCCGTGATGCGATGGACACCGCCCCGTTGTTGAACGACCCATACTGAGGGTATCGCGTCTCCGCCAGGTCGGCAATGCCAGTCTCGAGGATAAGGTCGATGAGGTTGTCCTTGTTCGCCTGGTTGGCGTTGTAGTCGAAGTCGCGCACCACCCCGAGGGAGTTGATCGGTCGGGTGATGAACGGAACAGAGCCGTAGTTCTGGACGAGTTGCAGGTATGTCCAAGCCCTGATGGCCGAAACCTGTGCGTACTCAGGCACCATGTACTTTATGTTGCTCTTGATGGCTGCTGTGTCGGCATTGCTCAGGTAGAGGTTGCAGTTGTTGATGACGGCGTAGTAGTCGGACAGTTGCAGCAGTGAGCACGAGCCGTCCTTCGGGTCGTCGAAGTTCGCGATGGCGTAGAGCGTGTCGGTGACGTAGTCGGTGGTGGTGACGAGGTCGCCACGCAGTTCACCGAGCAGCACTTGCCGCTCAGCCAGTTCCTGCATTGACTTGAGTATGCCGAGGTAGGAATAGAGCGTGTCGTTAGCGTTGTATTCAATCTTGTCGCCACTGTCAACCGATAGCATGTCGGAGCAAGAAGTGGCAGTCAGCACGAGGAGCGCCGACATGAAGATAGCAGGTATTCTGATTATATTCTTTTTCATAATGATTTCCTCCTTTAATTACAAGTTGATCTTTACTCCGAGGTTGAAGCTGCGGTTCTGAGGGAGGAGACCCGCGTCGATGCCCTGGTAGAGGACGTTGTTGCTGACGCTTGTCTCAGGGTCCTTGCCGGTGTAAGGACTGACGACGAACAGGTTGTTCGCCTCACCCCATACGGTGATACCCTGTATCCAAGAGAGCGTGAGCGGCAGGCTGTATGACAGTCTCACCTTCTTGAGTTTGAGGAAGCTGCCGTCCTCGATCCAACGGTCAGAGAAACGTTCGTTGTTGACCCACTCCTCGCTTGTCGTAGCGCAAGCGCGCGGCACGTCGGTGACTTGTCCCTCAGTGGTCCATCTGTTGAGTACCGCCGCGCTCTGGTTGAAGAACGTGTTGACGCTCTCGAGCTGACGGCGCTGGTAGTTGTAGATGTCGTTGCCGAGCGAGTACTTGAATGTCACGTCGAGCGACCAGTGCTTGTATGCGAAGTTAGTGAATATGTTTCCGTAGATGTCCGGGTTAGGGTCGCCGATGACGGTCTTGTCAGCAGCGTCGATGATTCCGTCGCCGTTCTGGTCGATGAAATGTACGTCGCCGGCATGGAATGCGTTGTACGGTCTGCTCTGTATTCCTGTAGGGTATCTGAGGTAGTCGCCGGCGAAAGCCGTGGAAGCCTCACTCTCAGAAGCGAAGACCCCGTCGGTCTTGTAGCCGTAGAAGAGTCCCACCGGGTTGCCTACTGACGTGAGCACCTCTCCGCTGTAGATGGAAGTAGTGTAGTCAGTCTCTGGCAGTGCAGTGACCTCGTTCTTGTAGTGTCCGAGCGTAGCACCGAGTTGCCACTTGAAGTCCTTTCCGTTGACGAGTATGGCGTTGATGTTGGTCTCGACGCCGATGTTGCGGAGCGCCCCGTCGTTGCACCAGTAGCGACGCAGACCCGCCATGTAGTTGACTGACATCTGCGTGAGGAGGTTGTCGGTGTTGGAGACATAGAAGTCGATACCAGCCTGGAGACGGTTGTTGAGGAAAGAGCCGTCGAGAGCGAAGTTCCAGCGTTTTGTGGTCTCCCACTGGATCTCCGGGTTCTCGATGTTCATGAGTTGCAGTCCTATGGCGTCCTTGAGGTACGGAGTGGCCTGGAAGTATGTGCTGCTTGCAGAGTAATCGACACCGTCGTTGCCGGACACGTCGAATCCTGCAGTAAGCTTGAGGTAGTCGATGCCCTTGACCTTAGCGAGCCACGGTTCGTTGGTGAGCACCCATCCAGCCTGTACGGACGGGAAGAGTCCCCAAGCCACGCCGAACAACTTGACACCGCCCGAGGTCTCGGAGCCGAATCGTGAGGAAGCGTCGGCAGCGACTGTCACCTCAGCGAAGTACTTGTTCATGAACGAGTAGTCAGCCTGCGCGTAGTATGACATGTTACGCCAAGCGTCGTCGGTTCCATACACGGTGCGGAACTTGTCAGAGCCCTTGTTGTCAGGCATCTTGTCGGAACCGCCGTTGTAGCCGGTCATGTAGGAGTCGGTGAACGAGTTGGACGTATATCGGAATCCTCCGAAAGCAGCCACGTCGTGCTTTCCGTAGTTAGCGTGCCAGTTGATACGCAGGTCGTTGTAGAGCGAGGTCTCCTTGTCGAAGAGGCTCTTCTTGATGCTTGTCACGTCGCCAAGTCCCTCGAGGTTGTGCACCGGTGTACCGGCCTCAGGCAGGTAGTACTTCTCGCTGGCGCGGTTGAGCTGATAGGCGAACCGGTCGGAGATGTAGAGGTGTGAGTTGATGTCCCATCTCGGCATGACGTTGAGGTTGAACTGAGTCACCTCCTGGTTGTTCTTGTTGACCGCCTCACCGTTCTCGAGAATCCAGTAAGGATTGGCGAGAGCCACGTTGTTTCCGTAGCGTGACGCGAAGTCGAACGGGTAGTTGTCATCGTCGATGAACTTTCCGGAATACACCTGCGACTCGTAGAGTTTGGCGTCGTCGCCAGTGTAGTAGTTGTACTTCGAGAGGAACGGAGACTGAATGAGTCCGAGTACGTTAGGCGAAGTGATGGTGCTCTCGTCGTAGTGCTCAGCCCATCCGTTGTCGCGCAGGTTGTATGTGGTGCGGCTGTAGGCTACGTCGAGTTGCGTGCTGACGTTCCGAACGAGGTCGATGTCGGTGTTGAACCTTATGTTCAGGCGGTCGAACCCGTTGTTCTTCGCCGTGGCCTTGGAGTTGGCGTAGCCGAGGGAGAGAGAGTACATAGCCACGTCGTCACCACCCTGCACGTTCACCTTGTAGTTCTGAGTGAAAGCGTTGCGGTAGAGTCCGTCGGACCAGTCGGTGTTGTTGTGGTACATAGGATACCAGTAGTAGTCCGGGTTGTCGTTGAGGAACGGTATGGAGTTGCTTGCTGTGGAGTGCTCCTGTCCGTACTCCGTCGTACCGATGAGTTCGCTGACGTAGTTGCGATACTGGTTGCCGTCGAGTACCTTGACAGATGACGGCACGGTCTCGATTCCGGCGAAAGCAGAGACGTTGATCTTCGTAGCCATGGAGTGCCCACGTTTGGTGTTGATGACCACCACTCCGTTAGCTCCACGTGAGCCATAGATGGACGTACCGTTCTTCAGCACCTGTACGGACTCTATGTCCTCCGGGTCGATGGCAGAGAGGACGTTGTTGAAGAATCCGTCGTGTATGCTCGTGCGGTCGAGTTGGAGGTCCATGATGATTCCGTCGAGAACCACGAGCGGCTGTGACAGCGTGTTGATGGAGTTGATGCCCCTGAGGAACATGGCCACGCCCTGTCCCGGCATGCCACCACGCGAGATGGAGTGGATGTCACCGGCGAGCCTGTTCTCGATCTCATTGTCGATGGAAATGGCACTTGAGTTGTCGATGGCTATTGACTTCTGTGCCGTCAGTGCCGTGGTAGGCGCATAGAACGAATTGAATTTGCTGCTGTAGAGAGCGATCTGCGGCAGTTTTGAGCCAGTGAATCCGACCTGCTGGTCGTTGTACTCAGGAGCGCTCACATAGAGCGACGTGATGAAGACAGGGACCTTCATGGAGAAGGTGCCAGTCTCGTCGGTCATGGACGAGTAGAGTTCATGTCCGTAGGCCTGTACCCTGACACCAGTGACCGGAGCTTTGGTAGCGGCGTCGATGACCTTGCCGGAAACTTCCTTCATCTCATAGACCGGAGCAGGTTTGGCCTTACGGACCGGAGCCTGCACTTCCTCGACCTCCTCCTCAGCATCCTGAGCGAAGAGCGGGGCGGAACTCAGCAAGAACATTGCCGAGGTCATAATAACGGGGATTCTGATTATATTCTTTTTCATATCTGTTTCCTCCTTATCAGTTTTCTTTTGCTACAAAAAGTATCTTGTCAATCCACATCTCACGGGAATAAGTAGAAGTCTGCTTGGATGTGATGGTTGAAGCGACCTTGAGGGTGACGTAAGCCTTATCGATGCCATAGTAGCATACAGGCAGTTCGAAGTCCTTTGCGAGAGGTATGGTGTCAGTGACCTGTATGACGTTTCCGAGAGAGTCAGTCACAGGTGGGCAGTTCTTGAACAGGTTCTTCCCGCCGTAGTGTAGCGAGTCGGCCTCAGAAGACTCGAGCACCTTGCTTGTGGCAGCGGCCTTCTTGCCGTCGTGGTAGGACAGTGTAGCCTTGAAGAGCGCAGGTCTCTCAGCGTTCTTGTTCCATGCCATGACGAGGTAGATGTCGTACTTGCAAGAGAGAGTGTTCGTGATCTTGAATGTGACGTCAGGATTGACGGAGCTTGACTTCTGGATGGTACGCAGCACGGAGTACTTGATGATTGAGTCGTTTCGTTCGAACGTGCCGGTGTAGCTTGACGGTGAGCACTGAGAGTAGCTCTCGATGACGCTACCGTACTCAGCCTCGAGGTCTTTCTTCTTGGCCCAAGTGTCCTGTGGTCTGAAGTTGAACTGGTTGACGACGTAGGCATATCCGTTGCTGGCCGTATGCGGAGTGCTGACTCCGGCGAAGAGCGGTTCTACGAACGGCACCTTGAAGCGGTTTCCGACGGTGCTCTGGAGAGAGTCGCAGTCCCAAGGACGGTAAGGGTCGAACTCCTTGAACTGGTAGCGCGCGTTGAAGACGAGGTTGTTGCAGATGGCGTTCTTGCTGCAGAGGTTGAGCATGGAGTCGAGTTCCTCAGGCGTGAATGTCGTCGTGATTTTCTCGGTGTTCTCATTGCCCTCAGCATCGACGGATGTGACGGTCTGTGTGTATTCAGGCAAGAAGTTGTAGTATGTGCGTGTCTTTTCGATGATGCTGTTCCAGGCATCGTTGTCAGGCACGATCATGGCATAGAGGCTGTCCTCGCGGTTGAGGTATGCGCCCATGGACCAGAAGTACTCGTTGGACAGGTGAGTGACAGAGTCCACCCATGTGATGTTTCCGAGCACTGTAGGTCCCTGAGTGCTGGAGCGCTCATCGAACTCATACTTCTCGTACCCCTTGATGAATCGGTATATGGAGTCGCAGTTCTCGAGAGTGGCGAGCACCTCGTAGAGGTTGGCGCGGAACGGGATTGAGTTCTCAGTGATGTGGAGAGTACCGTTCGTGCATCCGATGTTCCTCTGTGTCAGTTTGACGCCTCCGATGGTGGCATCCTCATAGACGAAGTCCGTGGTCTTGTCGTTGAAGAGGTTGATCTCCTTCTTGTCCCATGACCCGTTGAGGACGAAGCTGAACCTTGCCATGCTGTTCCGAATAAGCTCGTTCTCGACCCTGTAGGCTTTCTCGACGGAGCCGCTCTCGAGGAGGGACTTGTAGAGTTCGAAGTTGAACGACCCGTTGACAGGCGCCCACACCGTGAACACCTGCTCATGGTCGAGGAGTTGTGCGTATGTGGTCTTTGTCGGTGTGTTCTCCGACTTGGAATAGTGCGTGTTCTCCAGCAGGTAGGCGAACTCAGAGAGTTGCTTGTTCTGCTTGATCTGCTGCCAGATGGTGAGACGCGCGGTGACATCAGCATTGGTGTCGAAATGGTCATCCTGGCATGATGCGAACGCCAGCAAAATCAATGCTGACAGAAGGACGGGGATTCTGTTTGTTATATTTTTCATAATCTTGTTATTTTAGTTTATGCCCGATTACCATTTGTCCTCAGGTTCCTCACCGTTGTAAACAGTCTTAGGAACGAACTCGAGGTAGTCAAAGAAGAACTCTGTGTTAGCGCTCTTGAGCACTGACTTGAACCTGATGAAGTAGGTCTTTCCCTCCTCGAGTTGTCCTCGGAAGATGATGCGTCGGAGACACAGAGGGAAGTCACGTCCGGAAGCCGTAGGTGACGGATAGAAGTACTTAGGTCCCTTGAGGTATTCGTTGTTGCGTAGCGTCTTCTCGTTCTCCTCGATGGCGTCGTCGTTGCCGAGGTCGGAGTCCTTGACCCATCCGATGGACTTGCTGTTGTCGCTGTATCCGGTGCGGAGGTCGATAGGAATACCTACAGCAGGCAGGTTGTTAGGGTTTGTCCCGAGATAGATCTGCGCCATACCACGCACGTTGTTGTTGTTCATGCCGTAGCGTATCTCGTATGTGCCGGTGTAAGGAACCGGAGGCAGTTTTAACGTGAAGTCGTATGAGCCTGAGATATTGAACTCGTCAGCCTGGTAGTTGAGCCATCCTCCGCTGTGTGCGTTCTGAGTGTTGGTCAGGTAGCAGAAGTCCGTCTCGTTGGAGATGTACGGAATGCAGCCTGAGCCGCCGTTCTTAGCCTGGAAGTAATCCTGGAGGAAGTACCATCCGCGGTGGTTTGAGTCGCCGGTGCGTCGGCAGTTGTTGGTCATGAGCTCCGGCAGGAGAGCGCATACGTCATAGCGCATACGTTCGTTGAGGACGCGCTTAGGCACCTGGTCGGTCCAGAGGAGGATGTCGTCAATGGTGTAGTAGTAGCCGTTCATGGCGTTGTTGTCGAATCCACCATTGGTAGGGTTGATGTTGATGCCAGGTATGTCCGCCTCCTTCTCCTTGTATGTGGAGAGGTTCATGATGGAGTGTCGGTTGAGACGTTTTCCGTTTCGTATGCCTGTGATCTTGAGGCTTCTGCGGTGGTAGCCCATGGTCTCGTAGTAGTCCCATACGTTGACGGAGTATCCGCTTCCGTCGTTAGGAGACTCGTTGGAGTACCCTTTCTCGTTGGAGAAAACCACCATCCGGCTCCAGATGAGTCGCTCAGGGAGCAGGTGGTATGCCACGAACTGGTTGATGGCATTGTCCGGGTTTGTGTAGTCAGTGCCATAGCTCGTGTTGTCGTAATAGAAAGCGTTCTCCTTGACGAATGCCATGAGTTTGTCGAGGAACTCCTTCTCGTTGGCGAAGCCGCCGAGTTTCTCCTGGAAGACGGAGTCTGTCTCAGCGAACACGGTATATCCGAAGTATCTGTGCTCTGGGAAGATGCCTTTCCAGTGACCGCCGTTCGCCTTGGAGCGTTTAGGCTCCTCGTCCTTTCGCTCGTCGAGTTCGTAGTCCTCGTCACGGTAGAGAGTGAGATTAGCGTCCCACCCGGTGACGCCAAGCAGGTAGCCGAAGTACCTGAGGTTCTCGGTGGACTGAATGAGGTCGGCCACAGTGGCAGTGGAAGGAGACAACACCTTATTAATAGTATGTATGTATCCGTTCTCGACCTCGATGTCCTTATCGATCACCTCGGAGTTGGAGTTGACGTAGATTATCGTAGCACCAGTGGAGTCGTTTCCGAACGAGATGCTGACATATCGGTCCTTCATGTTCGTGAGGCTCAGAGCGCCCACAGAGAAGTCGGTGGAAGCGTATGCCTGTGAGCTCTGGTTGTCGATGATGGAGTTGAACACGATAGTCTCGGCGATAGAGTCAGGAATCTGATTGAGGTCCTTGGTGGTGAGTTCGCCTGTATCATAGAGAGAGTCGATGAAGAAGGCGATGGCTTCGTTAGTAGGTGCGAAGCATGTGTAGTGTCCTCTTGCCTCAAGGAGCTGTGCGATCGTTGACTCAGACTTGGAGCTTGTCCTCACGCGGCTGATAAGCGTGTAGTAGCTGCTGAACGTCTCAGGCTCGTTGCGGAAGTGATCGGTCATCATCTCTCCGGTGAAGGTATAGAGATTGGAGTCGTCGATGTCTTCTGTGCATGAAGTGAGCGCGATTGCAGGGAGCGCCACTGCTGCTATCAGGAGCGCGGCTGCAGATTTTGTATTACGGAAGTTCTTCGGTCTCATTGTTCATCAGTTTTTTTAGTTGTTTCCTTTTCGTTCCAAACACTGTTCTGATGAAGCAGGTAGTTTACCTTGACTTCGTCAGTGTAGATAGGCGAGAAGAGAGATTCGATCACGTTGAGTTTAGCTGCGACCGCACTGCTGTTCTCGCTGTACTTGCGAAGCAGATATGTCTTGAGCATATCGTGAGTGGAGCCCTTTCTCTGAGCGAATCGTACGAGGTCGAACCAGCGTTTGCCCTCTCCGAGGAACTCACGCTGACGCTCAGTCATGACGAGATGCTCGATGCCGTCAGGAGTGTTGAAGTTCTTGAAGTTGAGAGAGTCGTTCTTCGCCGTGGTGTTGTTCGTGGCGTAAGCGAACGGATTGGAGCGCTTGAATATCAGGCGTACGAGGTTGAAAGCCTCCTCGAGTTTAGCCTCGTCGGAATAGAGTTGTGACATGGCCTCAGCCTTCATGAGCAGTACGTCGCTCAGTCGGTAGAATATCCAGTTGCAGCTGTTCGTGCTCGACGTGCGGTCTTCGTATTCAACAGAGAAGTTAGTCGCTGTGTTGTCCTGCAGCATGGCGGAGTTGGCCCCGTTCATCTGTGACGCGCCTTCGATGGAGTACTTGTTCATAGGGAACGCCAGTTGGTCGGCTTTCTCGTATCGTATGTTCTCCCAGCGGCGGTAGTCGGTCTTCGAATAGACAGCAGATGAGCCTGACTCGTTAGGTCCCTGATTGATACTGCTGTAGAGAGCGTCGGCACCGGTGAGTGTGCCTACCTTCTTGCTGTCGAGACTCCAGAAGTAGCCAGTGGCTCCGTTGGAGTTGTTGGTTCCGTCAACCTGAATCTCGAAGATGCTCTCGTCTGAGTTGCCGCGTCCGAAAATGTTCTTGAAGGCGTTGGACTGTGATGTGTACCTCCTCGTGGTAGAAGTCTCGTTAGGAATGAGCAGGTCCTCGAGTTCGAGGTCCTCCATCTTGACACCTCCGAGTACAGCCCCGGTCTTGTTGAGTTCATCGACACGGTCCTGCTTGATGTCGTTGATAAGCCAGTCGCAGCAGTCGATGCACTTCTGGTAGTCGGCGATGTACTTGTCGCCGTACTTGGCCACAGAGTCAGGACTTGCGTTCTTGCTGGCACGCCAGAGATAGACGTCGGCGAGCAGGGCATAGACAGCCTTCCTGGTGACGCGACCCTTGTTCCATACGGTGTTGCCGTAGTCGTCCATAGCAACTCCCTTCACGCTCTCGAGGTCTTGTATGATGCTGTCGAGCACAGCCTCCTGAGTGGACTGAGGCAGTATGAAAATCTGGCTGTCGTTGTTGTAGTCAACGGTGACGTAAGGAACCTCGCCCCACACACGCAGCAGATAGAAGTGGCTGAGCGCGCGCAGAGTGATGGCTTCAGCCCTGATAGGGTCCCAGCTACCTACTGAGAAGCTCTCGTCACTGTCGAGCACCTCCGGTCCGTGGGCGAGAATCTTATTGCAGAAGTTGATCTCCATGTACAGTGGTGTCCAGCGGAACATGCTATTGGTAGGAAGGAGATTGGCGTTCATTATGTTCTTTATGTTCTCATTGTTGGTACCGGTTGACAAAGCGAAGTTGTCACTACGGAGTTCGCCCCAGTTGATGAAGTTCTGCATGTTTTGCGCGAGTTGCGTATAGCATGCGGAGACAACGTTGTTAAGGTCACGTTTGTCCTCCCAGAAGTCCTCTTCCACAATCTGGTCAGAAGGGAAGATGGTGAGGAAGTCCTCGCAGGAAGTCATTCCCAGCATGATTGCTGAGGATATTAAAACGGGGATTGTTCTTTTGATTTTCATAATCATATCCTCCATGTTAGAATCCAAGGTTAATACTTAAAGTGAACTGCTTGCTTCGAGGAGTCTTGTTGTTGTCGTAGCAAACTCCCCATGTGCCGTAGCCGACTTCCGGGTCGATACCTGTGTATTTGGTAAGACAGAAGATGTTCTGTGCGGAGAGTGACAGACGTAGGCTCTTGACACCGATTGGCTTGAGTGTCTTCGCGTCGAAGTTGTAGTTGAGCTGTGCGTACTGGAGACGTAGGTAGTCACCATCCTCGACGTAGCGGTCGCTACCGAGAGAGTTGTATGAGCTGACTCCGAGGCTTGCGTTCATGGCACGCGGAATCCACGTGTCATCACCGTTCTTGCGCCAACGCCATGAGACGGCCTGGCTCTGGTTCTTGTTGTCACGCATAGCCTCGTTGTTCAGTCGGGCCATGTTGACGATCTGGTTTCCGGCACGGAAGTTGAACGACAGTTTCAGCGACCACTGAGCGTAGTTGAACGTCAGTCCGAAACCACCGTTGAACGTAGGGTTGGAGTTGCCGAGATAGACGATGTCGAGTTCATTGATCTGACCATCGTGGTTGATATCCTCGTAGATTGCGTCGCCACCCTGGAACTCATAGTTGTTTCCGTCGTAGTCGAAGTACATGTGCAGCGGCTTGCCCTTTGCATCGTAGAGGATGTTGCCGTCGGCGTCACGGGCGATAGGACATGTGCCGTTGCCGCCACGCGCCGCAGCAGCCATGGCAGTGTTGTCACCATAGGTGTCGTAGGACTCCTTGGTGTAGCCACTGTGCTCATAGTCGTAAGCATATACTCCCTTGTAACGGAAGCCGTAGATGGAGCCCACCGCGTTGCCTATCTGTATGCGCTGTAGGTATGTGGCATTAGAGTAGTTGTAGTCAGGGTTCATGCTTGAGAGGACCGTCTTGTCCATCTCAAGAATGGTGTTGATGTTCTGTGCGAGGTTGACGTAAGCATCCATAGAGAACTTGCCAGCCTTGATGAACCGACGGGCGTTGACATAGAGTTCCCATCCCTCGTTCTTCAGCTCGCCCACGTTCTTCCATGAGAGGCTTCCGTAGCCGGTGGTGTTAGGGATGGCCACACCTGACATGAGAAGGTCTGAAGTCTTCTTGTTGTAGTAGTCGAAGCTGAAAGAGAGTTTGTCGTCGAGGAAGTTGATGTTGGCGCCGAGGTTCCATGACTCAACCGTCTCCCACTTGATGTCGGTGAGACGTAGGTTGTTCGGTGCGATGGAAGTCATGAACTGTCCATTCGATCCGTACGTACCGAAGTCCGCGTATTTATTATACATAAGGTATTCACTTCCCGGTGCGCGACCTACTCGTCCCCAGCTTGGGCGGAAGGAGAGCAGTGATATGAACTTGGTCCATTCGGCGTTCTGGAAGAACGGTTCCTCGCTGATGTTCCAACGTCCTGAGATGCCTGGGAATACGCCCCATTTCTTTCCCGCGCCGAACTTGGTAGATCCGTCGCCACGTACAGTGACGTCAAGGGCGTATCGGCTGTCGAAGAGACCGAGGTGGTATGATCCGAGCCATGCCGCGCTCTTCCATTCACTTGAGCTGGACGCTCCACCGCTTACGAGGTAGCCGTCGGCGATAGGAGAAGTGAGCCCGGTAGGTACGTGGTTCTTTCCGTAGTTCTGTCCGTTGCCGTTACCTGTGGAGAACTCGAAACGGCCTAAGAGCTGCATAGACACATTCTCGTTGTTGAAGTGAGGAGTGAAGATGAGACTCTCCTTGTTGGTGAAGGCGAGGCTCTTGTACTCACTGTTGGAAGTCTGGTTGACGGAGCCGTTGTTCCATGTGTCGGTGGTGAGCGCAGCCGGGAAGTACTTGTCGTTTGACTCGTTATAGATGTCCATATACACTTCGGCGTTGAGGTCGAGCTGATGTGACTCGTCATCCTTGCCGAGGAGTTTGTAACGGAGGTTGAACTGAGGGCTGATACGGTATGTGCTCTGCTCGTGCCATGCAAGGTTCGCGTTCGCCACAGGGTTTCCGTTGCCCTTCATGTCACTGAGGTAGTAGGAAGAGTATCCGTCGGGCACTGCTCCGGCAGAGCCATAGGTAGGCAGGAAGTTGTAGTAGTTGCCTGTGAGTTTTCCAGTCTCGTCGTACTCCATGACGCTCATGTTAGGCATTGCGTTGTAGGCCTTGCCGAGGATGTTGTCGTAGTTACGATGGTTGTCGGTGTAAGTCAGTGAGAAGTTTGTTGAGAAGCGGATGCGGTCGGAGACGTCATAGTCGAGAACGACACGTGTTGAGAAGCGGTCGAGCACCTGCTTGATGATGGTACCCGTCTCGTGATCGTAGCCGCCGGAGATACGGAACTTCGCTTTCTCACCACCGCCATTGAGGGTGATGTAGTAGTTATGAGTCTGTCCGAACTGGCTGACCTCGTCGGCCCAGTCGGTGTTCTTGTTGAAGTTGTAGAAGTATGAAGGACGGCTCTGGTCGTAGTTGAGCTCAACCATGTCGGAAGCCTCGCTGCTCTGCCTTGGGTTGAAATAAGCCTCCTTGAGCATCATGGTGTAGCCGTCGCCGTCGAGCATGTTGAGTCCTTCCGGCATCCACTTGCCCGTGAAACGGTATGAGAAGTTGATCTGAGTCTTGCCGGTGGTACCACGCTTGGTAGTGATCTCGAGTACACCGTTGGCTCCACGCGCACCCCATATGGCGGATGCCGCAGCGTCCTTCAGCACCTTGATTTCCTTGATGTCCTCCGGGTTGACCGAGAGGAGCGTAGCGAACTGTTCCTCGTTGTCGAGGTCGTTGAAGTCCACCTGGCTCACGTCGTCAGGAAGGTCGAAGATGTTGCCATCGACTACGATAAGCGGCTCGGCGCTACCGTTGATGGTGCTGACACCACGGAGACGCATGCTGGTTCCGGCTCCGAGGTTACCAGAGTTGGCGATGATGTCGAGACCAGCGATCTTACCTTGCAGCGCCTCGTCAACGGAAGTGAATGACAGACCTTCGACGTCCTCCATGCTCATGGTCTGAGTGGCGACGGAGATTTCCTTCGTAGGTATGGACATACCCGTGCTCTGAATCTCTTTTTTCTTTGCCTTGATGGTGACCTCCTTGATTTGTGTCTTGCTCTTCATCTTGATTTTGAAGATCTTGCGGTCGATAGGGAGAGTGACAGTCTCAAGTCCCACATAAGAGATCTGGATTTTATGCTTCGGGTTTTTGCACTGGAATGAGAAGTTACCGTTAAAATCTGTCACACCGTGGGCGACGATACGCTTGCTTTCATCGATTTCCACGACATTGGCCGACATGATCACGTCGATGTCATCGGACACGTTACCGCTGATGATGTCGCCCGGCTTAACTTGTGCGAATAAGTTGGTGCTGATAGCGAATGCCAAAACCAAAAATAATATCTTTTTCATAATTCCATCAGTTTATCTTATTCAACTAATCTGTATTGTCTCATATATTTCTTGCAAGCCGCGGATGACCTGAAGTCGGCATCGTAACGACCGTTAGCATATTGCTTATAGTCGAGTATGCCGTTGATGCTGTGGACAATCGCACTTGATGAAGAATTAATCTTGTTGGATTCGATGACGTAGTCGCGGGTGATGATGTTCTTGGCGTCCGTCACTTGGGAGGTGTTTCCGTTGTGGTCGGTAACGTACAGTGTGCCGTTTCCGTCTGACGAGACTGTCAGTTTGGAATATACGGAAGGCATGCCCTCGTCATCGAGTTGGAGAGTCTGAGTCTCGTACTGAGTCGGCTTGATAGCCGGTCTGTCAGCGAATACCGCGTTATCCTGGAAGTGGTTCTTGAGGAAGTTGACCAGTACTGTCGCCATTGTCTTCACCTTCTCCTTGATAGCAGCCTCCTCTTCCTCTGTCCATTCCGGACGGTTTTCTATGTCGTCGAGATAGAGGATGTCACGCATCTGCTGCCATGTAGGAAGCCCCTTGTTCTCGATGGCGTCGATGATCAGGTCGTTGGTAGGGACATATACTGTGTAACGGAAGTTGTTGAAGAACTTGACGTTGGTGGCAGTGGCAACCTGAGTGCCGTCAGTCTTGTCGTAGGCAGGAAGTCCTTTGTTGTTGAGGAATATCATGTACCTTTTCTGGTCGGCGGTAGTAGTGATGCCTACTTCCTTAAGCACCTCGGCATCGGTCTGGCAGAGGTCGAAGAACTGTCCGAAGCGAATGGAGTCGTTGTAGAGCACACTGAACACGCTTTCGATTGTCGGTATGATAGGAGCGTTGAGCTCGTAAGCGAAGCCGTTACCATTACCGTTGGTCTCCCTCGTCTTGTCGTCGAATCGGATGACTGTGGCAGCGCTGTCAACCATCAGCTGGAAGCCACCTTGCACGGTGCATCCGTTCTGACGGCTCGTAGCGTTATTGACGAAGATAGGAGTGCCGTTCTTGGAGAGGAAATAGTTCTTGTCGCATTCCACGCCGGTCTTCGTCTCGTCGATGCCGGTGATATCGGTCTCGTCCTCATGTACGATTGTGTGTGTCTCGAGCATGTCGCGGAGGCGGTTCTGCCATTCAGCTTCCTGAATTGCCACATTTGAGAGTTTGTTGCCAATGATGCCTATGCCTGTGGCGAAGTCGTAGTCGTACTGATATGCCGTACATGTCGGCTTGTTGGTCTTAGAGTTGTAGTCGAAGAAGAGAGCGCGTTGCTTGCCTTTCTCCAGAGAGAAGGACACCGGGTCGATATACCAGAAGCCGTCCTTCGGAACGAAGAAACTGAAGCGCGCACTCATGGCGAGGAGGTACTTATCGAAGTTGCTCTCGATGCCGCCGAGTTTTTCCTGCTGGTATGCGTATCTGAAAATGCGCATGTCCTGATTCACATACGCCGGTGCGCTGACCGCCGCATAGTCAGGAGGAGTAAGGACCTCGTCCATGATGAAGAGTGCGCCGTTGTTGGCGAGTTTGACCTCCTTGAGGTATTGGAGATGCAGACTGTCAAGCATAGGGTCCTGTGCGTTGTCCTTGATTGTCTCGAACTTGCTCGGAACGGACTCGTTGAATGACAGTTTCATCAGGTTGTTCAGAAGCGCCTGTATCACGTCGGTAGGAATCTGGTCGATTGCCCTGTAGATGTTCTCGTAGTCAGTCGGTCCTGTGACCTTCAGCATGAGTTCGGGAGCGTATGCCTCGAGGAGGAACTTACCACCACCGTTATTGGAGAAGAAGTACTCATAGAGTTTCTCATCCGTCGGCACGAAGATGATGCCCATATCCTGTTCTTTCGAGGATTTGTTGTCTGCCTGATACTCGTTCCACCCCGGGTCGAAGTTGAGACCGTACTTAACGGCGTTGCCCGTAGGGTTGCCCTTCGGGTCGGTACCCTTGTCGTTCAGGAGAGGGAAGTTCTCATGTCTGGAGAAATAGCGTTTCTCATAGATGCTGTCAACCTGTGCGTCGGTGTGGAGGAGGTTGTAGCGGTTCGTGAGTGTCTCGTTGTAGAATGGAGCAGAGAAGCGGTCGATCATGTGGCTGAACAACTTTGTCTGTGGATAGGTACGGAGCATCTCGGCCATGTTAGGAGGAGTGACGAGCACCTTGTTCAGACGGTTGATGTAACCATTCTGGCAGGTGATGTCCTGCTCAATCACCTTGCAGTCGTAGATGAACGCATCGTTCTTCTCACGTTTCTCACCCATGATGTACTCGAAGTCCTTGTCTGTTATCCTGTAGTTCTGCATCTGTGCCGGGAGGAAGTGTGTCATCATCGGCTTCGAAGCATCGAGCGCCAGGTAGATACCGCCCTTCTCAGGATTGCGGAAACGCGCCCAGTAGTCTTTCTCCTCTTCGTTGTAGGAAATAGGCAATTCCTCTGGAAGGAAGTGAGGAACGGAGTCGGTCACGTCGGAAGCGGTCTCACGACGGAGGCACTCGCCCTTGACAGGACCTTGGGTGCTTGACATCATCTCAAGCAAATAGGCGTTGTTAATCATCGCGGAATTGAGCAAGAGCTTTTTCTGAGAAAGCGAGAGTCCTTCATAAGACTTGACATTCCAGTCGTTGTCATTGAAGAATCTGGTGAAGGCTTCGTCGTCGGCGACGAACAAGGTCTTACTACCCGTTTTCTTCAGCACTTCCGCATACTCAAGATCGTCAACGAGCCTGATGAAAGTTTTGTAAGTGCCCCTCTCCACCATCTCATTGTAGATGCTCTGACCAAGGAACGACGGCTGTTCGTTGTCGTACTTGTATTCGTCCTTACATCCAACAAAAGAAATGCAGAGCGAGATCAGACAGATGGCCGTGAAGCCACTGAATCTTACTTTACAAATGCGATTGTTCATAATGAATTTGAATTAATTAAGTTTGTAATGTTTGAAGAATATGAATGGTTAATACACAATCCTGCTCTATGACATCGATTTACGCTACAAATTTACACTTTTTTCACCAAATAGAAAAATAATTAATAAAAAAAGATGCGCACTCGCGCACCTTTTTATGATGGAAGTCAGAATTGCATGCGTCCGCATGGACGTGTAGCCGTGACTAACGAATGACGACCTTCGCTGTTTTGTTGCCTTGCCGGACGAGGTAGATGCCTGGTTCCTGTGTCGCATTCGACGCCACCCTGACACCGTTTACGCTGTACAGCTCGAACGGTTTCTCGTTGTTCTCAAGATATACGATCCTGTTGATGACGAACGGACGAATCGGGTTCTCCGAGACTGCCACACTTACCTCGTCAATCCTGGTCGGGCCGGATGCTGAGGAAAGGCAGATCCAACCGAACTTATCGGCGGTGTCCTTCGTGTCCTTTACGCTTGTCGGAGCACTTCCGTCCTTACATCTCTTGACATAGACACCGTACTGATACTCAGGATTTATCCCATCTGATTTCTCCGTCAAGTCGCGAGTGTTTCTAAGTATGGCGCCGGCGTTCATGTTGAAGGTCTGGAGAGCGCCGAATATCAGAGGGTCAACAAACCTCAGAGTGTCGGCGCGCTCATCGACGGAGCCGTCTTTTCCGGTCTTGCGGAAGACCTCCAGACGACCTATCGTCCCATACAGTCCGTTGTCGCCTATCCCGGCCGTGATCATGACCTCATCATTGATTTTCGCCTGTCCCGGGGTACATGCGAGGTAGTTGAAAGTCTGAGCGACCAGGAGTGCCTTCTCCAGACCGTATTCGTACCGCACAGTGGCTTTGAACCCTGTGTTCGTCACGTCCCATATCCTGTACATCAGAGCGTTCGACTTGAGCGTCGGTTTAAGTTCGGCTATCACCACTGGCACTGTTCCCTCAGGGAACGGTCTCTTGAACAGTACCTCGGTCGTATCGCCCTTGACCCTGGCCGACCCGACCTCCACGTCCAAGTCGCCGAAGACGTAGTCACCCGCCCTCAGGGCCATGAACGGTACAGTCTCGGCCCCACTCACCGTCTGCTCGCCCGACTGGCTCCACGGTAGAGGCTGGTAAACGAAGTTCTTCCTCGCCGCTGAGGTAATCATGTTGGTCAGGTAGGTCTTGTTGTTCTTGTTGGTCATGATTCCCATGAAGACCTCTGGTGTCTCGCCGAAGTCGGTGGAGAAGTCAGTGGATACGCTTTCCGTGTTGCTGATGGTGAGTTCGCCATACTGGATGACATCATCGCCCTTGGCGCTTCCTATGGTCAGTCCGGCCTCTCCGGTCTGGCGCGTCTTCGAGTCGGAGTCGAAATTAGTGACACGGTATGTGATGTAGCCGCACTGGTCGGTCAGCGTGTCGGTGTATGTGTAGTTAGGTCCCTGCGACATCGGCAGCGTCTTGATGGTGACATAGTCGGCGTCAGTTCCGTGGACTTTCCTTTCGACGTGGATTGAGTCCGTCTGCTTGTCGTTGATGCAGTGCCATGTCAGTTTCGCCGTCTTCTTCGCCTTGGTATATTCCAGTTTGAGGTCCTCAGGCGCCCAGTAGTTCCATGTAGGCACATAGCCCTCGCCTCCGGTGTACGCCATGTTCGACACCTTCGACGCATACCACTCGCCGGCAGGTGTCAGTTTGTTGTTGAGGATGACCGAACGGCAGTCCTCCACCCAGTTGTATATCATGTATCGTTCCAGATGTGGGTTGTTCTCCAAGGCGTTGACTATGTCGGAGATGCCCGCCTTGGCATGAGCCTGGTTGCCCGTTCCGGCTCCACGGTTGCCGTCGGGCCACTTCTCGTCGGTCCAGTTGGCGCCGTAGTTCCACTCAGTAATCCACACAGGTCGCTTGAAGAGGTCATACACCCAGTTCACGCGGTCGGCATACTGACTTCCCGAAGCGTGCCAGTAGAGGTGGAGGGCCACGAAATCGATTCTCTGGTTGTACTTCTTGCACAGGTTCATGAAGTCAACCAGCCATCCGCTTATATCGCCCGACGGAGCCGGCGAACCGAGTCTCGCGCCCGTGGTCTGCGATGCCGCCCATGCGCCGTTCGAGAAGAGCCTCGACTCGATATCAGAGCGCGGGATGTACTGCTCCTTATCGTCGCCCGAGTTGTCGGGCTCGTTGTTTCCGAGGATATGTATGGTATGCTGGTTTCCTGCCAGTGCGCCCCAGTCGGTCCAGCCCTCGTGATGGTGCATGGCCACGTATTCGTAGTCCACGTTCGAGAGCGGGTCATCGCCACCGCCCCAGTTGTAGGTTGACTGGGCGTTGAGCATCCCGGCATCGGCATTGGCACTGCCCTTCTTCGACACCGCCTTCCATGCCACGACACGTATGAAGCCCACCTTTCCGGAGAGGTATCTCCCCATGTCAGGCACGTTCATGTCCTCGTCCTGAGCAATCCAGATCCGGCTGTATCCTTTGCCCGTGCTTCCTGTAGCGAAACAGACCATGTACCCTCGCTTAAGGCGGAAGGAACGGATGTTGTCCTTGAACTGTCCGAGAGAGGAGTATTTCTGGTATGGCTTGTAGGCCGAGCTGCTCTCGCCTTCATAGTCCTTGCCCGAATACACCGTCAGCGGACTGAAGCCGGTGTTGCCGTGAGGGAAGACCACGGTCCCGTTCTGCCATATCGTGACGAAGGCGTTCTTGTCGTTGACCGCTTTCTCTCCGTTGACGAAGATGTTGTTCATGTACCTGCTCCTCACGACCGACGGATGTATGTTGTCGAAGATCACGACCGCATCCTCGTGACGTATGTCGATGCTGCCTGTGGTGGTGAATGGCGTCGTGCCCGAGATGTGATAGTCAACTGCGGTGGACAGCACCACTCCATCAGTGACCTGAGTGACGTTCTTCCTGCTGTTCGCCGCGAGACAGCACAAGAAAGCCATCAGAGATAGAATCGTAACAAAGGCTCTGTTTCTGTTCATGATAGATAATTTGATTTGGCCTCAAAGTTATGAAAAAGAAACGAAACAACCAAATAATGTACCGATAATAGGGTAAAAAAAATCAGCAACACATAATAACTCTTAATTTTAGATGGTATGTGGAATAATTTTCGTAAATTTGCCGTGTGATTAATCGAGATGACTATGGAGTTTGAAGCGCAGCAAGTTGCACAGCTGACCGGCGGAATCGTTGAAGGCGACCCACATGCCCGGATCAGTTCGTTCGCGAAAATCGAAGAGGGAAAGCCAGGTGATATCTCCTTTCTCGCCAATCCTAAGTACGAGAGTTTCATCTACACGACCGGCTCGTCGGTGGTGCTTGTCAGCAAGGCATTCGTCGCCACACAGCCCGTCAACGCCACGCTGATAAGAGTTGACGACCCCTACGAGAGCGTCGCGAGGCTACTTCAGTTGTATGAGTCCATGAAGCCCAAGCGCAGCGGCATCGACCCGCTGGCATTCGTATCGCCCACGGCGACAATAGGCAAGGACGTGTATCTGGCGCCGTTCGCGGTCGTAGGCGACAACGCCATCATCGGCGACGGGGCACAACTCTACCCTCACGCCACGGTGGGAGACGGTGCGAGGATAGGCCGAGGCACCATCCTTTACAGCAACAGCGTCATCTACCACGGCTGTACGGTTGGCAGCAACTGCATCATCCACGCGGGAGCGGTGATCGGAGCTGACGGCTTCGGCTTCGCGCCGACAGCCGACGGATACGAGAAGATACCCCAAATCGGCAATGTCACCATCGAGGACGATGTCGAGATAGGTGCGAACACATGCATCGACCGGTCCACGATGGGCAGCACCATCATACGCAAAGGCGTGAAACTCGACAACCTCATCCAGATAGCCCACAACGTGGAGGTGGGGTCCAACACCGTCATGTCCGCCCAGGTTGGTGTGGCAGGCAGTGCGAAGATAGGCGAGTGGTGCATGCTCGGAGGGCAGGTCGGAGTGTCCGGACACATCAAGGTGGGACCTCGCACCCTGGCAGGAGCACAGTCGGGCATCACCGGCAAGAAGTTCATCGAGAAGGGCAACGTCGCCGTCATGGGATATCCAGCCATTGAGCACGGCAACTTCGCTCGCAGCGCAGCCATCTACAAGAACCTCCCCGACCTCGTCAGACAGATTAACGAACTACAGAAACAAGTCGATGCCCTCAGGGCGGAAAAGGAAAAGTAACCACTATGTCGAAACAGATAACCCTAAAGTCCTCGTTCAGACTCGAGAGCGTGGGACTACACACAGGCCGGTACATCCACGCGGAGTTCTGCCCCGCACCGGTCAACCACGGCTACAGAATACAGAGAGTGGACCTTGAAGGTCAGCCCATCATCCACTGCCTTGCCGACAACGTCGTCGAGACTCAGCGCGGGACGGTCATCGCCAAGGGCGACGCCAGGGTCAGCACCATCGAGCATGCGATGGCGGCACTCTACGCCAGCCGCATAGACAATGTGCTGATTAAACTCGACGGGCCTGAGATGCCAATCATGGACGGCAGCGCCATCATGTTCGTCAACGCGATACACAAAGCCGGACTTCAGGAACAGGAAGCAGAGAAGAACTACCTCATCATCCCCGACCGGCGCGTCGAAGTCAAGGGGCCCAACGGTGAGCTACTGATAGCCATACCTGACCAAGAGGCGTCCTTCCAGGTGATGATCACCTTCGACTCCGCATGGCTGGCAAGCCAGAAAGCCGAACTCAACAACCTCGACGACTTCACGGGTGACATCGCATCGGCACGCACATTCGTGTTCGTCCGCGAACTCCTGCCGCTGGTCGAGGCCGGACTCATCAAAGGCGGCGACCTCGACAACGCCATCGTCATATACGAGAACCAACTACCGCAGGACAAATACGACGCACTCGCCGACAAGATGGGTGTGCCACATCAGGACGCCACCAAACTGGGCTACCTCAACCACAGGCCGTTAGTGTGGAAGAACGAACCCGCACGCCATAAGCTCCTCGATATCGTGGGCGACATGGCGCTGGTAGGGCGTCCCATCAAAGGACGCATCATAGCAGTCAAGCCAGGACACACCATCAATAACGTACTTGCGCGTAAGTTGTCGGATAGCATCCGATGAACACGCTCATAGTCATAACAGGCCCCACGGGAGTGGGGAAGACGGAACTCAGCATCGACCTCGCCAAGTTCCTCCATTGTGACATACTCTCATCCGACTCACGACAGATGTACTGCGGCATGGACATCGGCACAGCCAAACCCACACCCGGCGAACTCAGTGCGGTCCGGCACCACTTCATCGACAACCTCGGACTCGACGACTACTACAGCGCCGCCCGCTACGAGGAAGAAGCCATCCGGCTGCTCACCGCACCCGACGGGCTGTTCAGCCACAACGAGACACAACTCATGACCGGAGGAAGCATGATGTACATCGACGCCGTATGCAAAGGCATCGACGACATACCCACCATCGACGACGAGACACGCACCACGCTCAAGCAACGCCTGGCCGACGAAGGACTCCCGCGGCTCTGCGACGAGCTCCGCATCCTCGACCCCGAATACTACGACAAGGTGGATAAGAGAAACACACAACGCATAGTCCACGCCCTCGAGATATGCTACATGACCGGAGCCACCTACACATCCTTCCGACGCAACAGCACCAAGCCACGTCCCTTCCGCATCATCAAGATAGCACTCCAGAGACCTCGGGCAGAGCTCTTCAGCCGCATCAACCGGCGCGCCGAACAGATGATGGCAGACGGATTCCTCGCCGAAGTCCGACGACTCACGCAACCATATATCGAACGAGGCATACCCTTTCCCAACTCACTCAACACCGTAGGCTACAAAGAGATGACCCAGGTACTCCATGGCGACTGGGACCTTCCCTTCGCCCTTGCCCGCATGCAGAAGAACACCCGCGTCTATGCCAAGAAACAGATGACCTGGTTCCAGCGCGACCCAGACATCCACTGGCTCCCAGCCGCCACAGCCACCATCCGCGACATCATCCCCCTGCTCACTTAGCCACCCACCTCCACCACCCCACCGGCTACGGCGAACCCGTCCGGAGACACCACTTCAATCACCCACCGACACCTTTCAGCCACAGCCGACACTTCTCTTCCTGACGGCCATCCCATCCATCATCAGCACCCGGCACGCATCTTCCCAACCATCCATACAAGACACCCACACCCATACAAGACACCCACCACCTGTCCCCGTAGGGAGACAAGATGGTGGGTGATAAGTCATGATAAGCAAGCGGTATTCCCTGTGACGGATCCGATGAGGCGTCGTGGGCGGAACGGTCAGTTCAGGTCGTTCAGTTCACGCCCTATGGCCTGGAGCTCGTCGCGGACGGACTTGAGGTAGTTGATGATTCTCAGTTGTCTCTCCATCTGCCCGGAGCCCTTCTCCTGTGTGATCTTCCTCCGGGCGCCTTCGAGTGTCATGCCGCGTTCCCTGACGAGATGATAGACGAGGGCTATCCTGTCGATGTCCTTGTCGGAGTACATACGTTTCCCCCGCTGGTTTTTCATCGGCTTTATGACTGTGGGGAACTCCTTCTCCCAGAATCGCAGAAGGGACTCGGTGACACCGAACCGTTCCGCCACCTCTCCTATTGAGAAGAACTGCTTGAGCGGTTTGTCGGTGTTAAGCATGCGGGATGTTCTTCAGCACTTCGAGAACGTAGTTGTAGCTCTTTTCCACCGACGGGATGTGGCATCGCTCGTTCGGTGTGTGCGGAGAGCGCAATGTCGGTCCTATGGAGGCCATGTCGAGATGTGGGTACTTCGGGCCTATGATTCCGCATTCCAGTCCTGCATGGACTACGAGTATCTTCGCCTCCTCGCCATACATCCTCTTGTATATGTCGGCCATCATTGCGACAAACGGAGAGCTGGTGTTAGGCTGCCATCCGCTGTAGCCACCTCTAAGCCTCACCTTCATGCCAGCCATAGAGAAGCATGCCACGAGTTCGTTGCAAAGGAACTGCTTCATGCTGTCCGTGGCGCTTCTCGCGAGCATGATGACCTGAGCCTTCCCCTTCTCGATGTTCACGATGGAGAGGTTGACCGATGTCTCGACTATTGAAGGGATGGTAGGGATGTAGCGGAGCACACCGTCGTGTGCCGCCATGACGGCATTGATTAGGTTCATGCCTATCTCCTCCGGGATTGCCATCCTTGGTGTCGTCACAGGCTCGACAGTGAGGGTGATATGGTCTTCCTCTATGTCCTTGTACTCGTCGTTGAATGTCCTCTCGCATTTCCTCACCATCGCATTGAACTTCCTTACATCATCCTCGTCAACGAGTACAGTGGCATCGCCGTTGCGAGGAATCGCATTGCGCATGTTGCCGCCGTGCCATGAGCACAGCCTTATGAGTCCAGTGCCGGCGAGAGCGAAGAGCGTACGCGCCATGAGTTTGTTGGCATTGGCACGTCCTTCGTTGATCTCTATGCCCGAATGTCCTCCGAGAAGTCCGCTGATGCTGATTCTGAATGCCTTGGTCCCTTCGGTGTCCGCCTTCTCCCCTTTATACCTCATGGAAGCCTCGATGTCCATGCCGCCCGCACAGCCGACCGTGATCTCGCCTTCGGTCTCTGAGTCGATGTTGAGCAAGTATGAGCCTTTGAGTTCACCTGGTCTGAGCGCCGCAGCGCCGAACATGCCCGTCTCCTCGTCACGAGTGATGAGCACCTCAATAGGTCCATGCTCCACCGACTCGTCTGCTACGACAGCCATGGCGAACGCGATGCCCATGCCGTCGTCGGCTCCGAGGGTGGTGCCGTCGGCACGTACCCATTCACCGTCAACGATGGTCCGGATAGGGTCTTTCGCGAAGTCATGCGTGCTGTCGGCAGTCTTCTGCGGGACCATGTCCATGTGCGCCTGCAGGATGACGGTCTGCAGGTTCTCGTAGCCCTTGGTAGGTCCTTTTGTCATGATGACGTTTCCGCCCTGGTCAATCCAGGCCTCTGCTCCGTGACGTTTTCCGAAGTCAACGAGGAAGTCAGCCACAGCCTCAGTATGACCTGAGGGACGTGGGATCTGAGTGAGTGAATCAAAGCACTGCCATACGAGTGCCGGCCTCAGTTCTGTAATTTTCATAATCGTACGTTTTGTAGTTGATATCTAAGGTAAGTCCTGTGTTCGGAGTCGGTGGGGGACAGAGCGTCGGTCGTGTCCTGCCGCGGCGGTCGGTGTCCGTCTCCTACCGGACAGGCATATCAGAGACCATGCCCCGAGGACGGGAATCAATGCCGTCTGGACCGCCCATACTATCATCACGAAGAGCTCCGCGTCGAAGGCAGTGACTCCGTAGAGCACCAGTATGGTCTTCACGGCGAAATGCCATGGTCCCATGCCGTTCGGCGTCGGCACTATCACTGCTATGCTGCCTATGATGAACGCCACGGCGGCTGTTATGAGTGGCAGGTCCGAGGTGAAGCTGAAACTGAAGAACGCTATGTAGAAGTGCAGGAAATAGCTCACCCATATAGCGATGGTGTAGAAGGTGAACAAACCTTTGTCCTCCACGTCCTTAAGCGAGAAGATGCCCGCCTTGAGGTCTTCGGCTATCTGCCGGAGTTTTCGCAGCCCTGTTATATGGCGCGCCAACACATACAGGAACACCAGCGTGATGACAATGCAAAGGATTGTCACCATCCACCCTGTGCCGGTGAAGGTGGCGAGCCATGAGCTGAGGTTGGTTCCCGTCTGGGAGAAGAAGTCGCGGAATGTACCTATCTGGCACAGGAACACCACGATGGTGACGAGGATAATGAGCAGCGAGTCGATGACACGTTCGGTGAGTACCGTGCCGAGTGACTTGCTGACGGACGTGCCGTCGTAGCGTTTCAGCACTCCGCACCTGACCACCTCGCCACTCCGCGGGATGACGAGGCTGCTCGCATACGACAGGAAGACGGCATGTATGCAGTCCGCTACGCGCGGATGCTCCCCCACGGGGTCGAGTGAGAGCCGCCACCTGAGTCCTCTGAACATCTGTGCCGTGACGCCGAACACCAGCGAGAACAACATCCAACCCCAGTCCATCCCACTCCGCATGGTGGACATCACCTTGGAGAAGTCAAACCCTCGGTACATCCACCATATTATCAGACCTCCCAACAGAATGGGGAAGACGATGTTCGCTATCTTCCTAATTATTCCCAACGGCTGTTTTTTGCTTTTGATTTGCAAAGATAGCGATTATTTTTTTTAATCCAAAGAAATTTCATTAACTTTGCCATATGAAAACCGAAATAGACACGAGAGCGCTGATTCTCATCTCGAATGATGACGGCTATCAGTCCAAGGGTATCAACTTCCTCACTGACATCGCCCGACGCTACGGCGACGTGATTGTTTGTGCGCCAGACGGAGCCAGATCCGGCTATTCCATGAGCGTGTCCTTCACATCTTCGCTGACGGTCTCGGTAGTCAGGGAAGAAGAAGCCACCGGCAGTCTGGGTGCGCTGCGGGTGATCTCATGCAGCGGCACTCCTTGCGACTGCACGAAGTTAGCCCTCCACGAGTTCTGTCCGCGGACGCCTGACCTCGTTCTCGGAGGAATCAACCACGGAGACAACTCCAGTGTCAACGCCCACTACTCCGGCACGATGGCCGTGGCCATGGAGGGGTGCATGAAGCACATACCTTCAGTCGCATTCTCGATATGCGGCCATGACCCCGGGGCTGACTTCACGCCTATGCGTCGCTATATAGAGAAGGTGTTGGAGATGGTACTTGCCGACGGACTGCCCGATGGAGTGTGTCTCAACGTCAACGCGCCTTTGCTGAGCGAATACAAGGGAATCCGCGCATGTTCGATGGCATACGGTTCATGGGGGCAGGAGATTGTGGAGCGAGACCATCCGCGCGGATACAAATACTACTGGGTAGTCGGTCAGTACGAATGCCTGGACGAGCGCCAGTCGAGTGACCAGCGCTCACTCGGAGAAGGCTACGTCACCGTAACGCCCGTCCAGATTGACATAACGGCATACGGCTATCTCGACAAACTGAGCACGCTCCTCGCCAACCTTTGACATCTTGCCTTGTCCGAACACCAATTAGTCCATGAGATACTACTTAATAGCAGGAGAGGCCTCGGGCGACCTTCACGCCTCGAACCTCATCAAGTCGCTGTCAGAATGCGACAAAGAAGCCGAGTTCCGCTATGTGGGTGGCGACCTGATGATTCAGGCCTCAGCCACATCGAACCATGACGGCACCGGGCTCGTGTGCCACTACAAGGACCTGGCATACATGGGGTTCATCCCCGTGCTGTTGCATCTGCACACCATCATGAGAGGTATGAGGTTGTGTAAGAAGGACATCATCAGATGGAAACCCGACGTCCTTATCCTCGTCGATTACCCCGGTTTCAATCTCAGCATCGCCAAGTATGTCGCCACCCATTCCTACATTCCGGTCTATTACTATATCTCACCGAAGATATGGGCATGGAAGGAATACAGGATAAGGGATATCAAGAAGTATGTCATGGAGATGTACTCCATACTGCCGTTCGAGGTGGAGTTCTACAGGAAGCACCTCTACCCTATTCACTATGTAGGCAATCCGTGTGTTGACTCAGTCCATGGCTTCCTCGATTCGGAGGCAGGTAGCGAGCCGTTCGAGCGTTTCTGCGACTCCAACGCCCTCGAGCGCAAACCGATTATCGCACTCCTCGCCGGCAGTCGTCGGCAGGAAATCAAAGACAATCTGAGGATAATGATCGAAGGTGCGTCGGAGTTCGATGATTACCAGCTGGTCATCGCCGGTGCCCCTGGAATCGATAAAAGCTACTACAAGAGATTCATCCCCGGCGGCAGGCGCGTGGCCATCGTCTCCGGAAAGACCTACTCTCTCCTGCACCATTCGACGGCAGCCCTCGTCACTTCTGGAACGGCGACACTCGAGACCGCCCTTCTGGGCATCCCCCAGGTCGTATGCTATTACGTGCCCGCCAGTCCCGTGGTATCCCTTCTCCGCAGACTGCTGCTGAAGGTACGGTTCATCTCACTCGTGAACCTCATAGCCAACCGCGAGGTGGTGCGCGAGCTTGTAGCCGGTGACATGAACACGGAAAATGTCAGGGAATCGCTGTACGACATACTGCCCGGAAGCGAAGGTAGGGAGCAGATGCTCAGAGACTATCAGGAACTGAGCACGACCCTCGGCGCTCCTGGGGCTTCAGCTTCTGCCGCAAAGATGATACACGATTCGTTAGGTTGACGAACTCCTCGATGGACACCTGCTCCGGACGTTTGTCGAAGAAACGGTCTGCCAGCATTTCCCGGCTGCCTTCACAGCCGCCGAGTATCTGTTTCATGCCGTTGCGTATCATCTTCCTGCGCATGGTGAAGACGGTCTTCACTATCTGGCGGAAGAGTCTCTCGTCACATCCGAGCGACTCCCGTCCGTTGCGCCTCATGCAGAACACGGCGCTTTTCACCTTCGGCGGGGGATTGAACACGTTCTCGTGGACGGTGAACAGATATTCCACATCATACCATGCCTGGATAAGGATGCTCAGCACACCGTATGCTTTGCCCCCTGGAACCGCCGCAAGACGTTCAGCAACTTCTTTCTGTATCATGCCAGTGCAGCACGGAATCAGATGCCTGTTCTCTACTACGCGGAAGAATATCTGGGACGATATGTTATACGGATAGTTCCCCGTCAGCACGAACTCCTGTCCTGCGAACACCTCGTCAAGACTCATCTTCAGGAAGTCAGCCTCTATGATGTCGTCTCCGAGTTGTTCGAAGTGTTCCCTGAGGTAAGGCACCGACTCGCGGTCTATCTCCACCACTCTCAGCCTCCGTCGCTTGGGGATGAGGAACTGTGTCAGCACTCCCGTACCAGGACCCACCTCCAACACGGGGATGTCAGGACAGGCATCCACGGTGTCCGCAATCCGTCTCGCCACCTCCATGTCAGTAAGGAAATGCTGCCCCAGGAATTTCTTCGGTCTTACATAATCCATATCACGAGTTTGGTTTGTCACGCGAAGTTACGAAAAAGACTCCAATGTTGCAAGCAATAGCCTCATTTCCGTTGCCCCGCAATGAAGTCACCGCCTGTCAATAGCCATACCTTCTCCTGTATCTGAGCAGGAAAGTGATGGTGACCGCCAGGGTCAGCACATCGGCGAAATCGACAGCCAGCCATATTCCGTCCAGTCCCAGGAAGAGCGGGAAGGTGAAGATGCAGAGTATCTCGAACACCAGTGTATGGGTAAAGCTACATATTGCCGATATCACGCCGTTGCCGAGTGCCGTGAACCATGCCGATACGAACTGATTGAATCCATATATAAGGAACGAGAGCATATAGAGTCTGAAGGCATGAGCCGTGAGTTCCGTGAGTTCCCTGTCATAACCGACGAACACACTGGCTGCCCAGTCAGCCGTCAGTTCCGAGAACAGGGTCATGACCGTTCCTAAGGCGAACACTATCACGAGGCTTTTCCTCAGCAGGCTCTTCAGTTCAGTATGGTCCTGAGCACCGTAGTTGAAGCCAGCCACCGGTGTTATGAAGATGTTATACCCGATGAAGACGGCGGCGAACACATACGCCACATACATGACTATTCCGTATGCCACGATGCCACCCTCGCCTATATAGTTCATTAGCTGGATGTTGTAGCAGATACCGACGATGCTCAGGGCGACATTGGTGACGTACTCAGACAGTCCGTTGGAACATGCCTTCAGCAATGGTCTTCGTTCGAGTCTGCATTTCGTGAGCCTCAGACATGCGCCTTCGCGTTCTCTGGAGAAGTACCACATCGGATAGAGAGCGCCCAGGGCCATTCCCGCCACCGTAGCCACAGCCGCACCGGCCAGTCCCCATCCGAACACGATAATCAACAAAGCGTCAAGCACTATGTTCATCGCCCCCGACGCGATTGTCATCCATGTTCCGAGAGAAGGTTTCTCTGCTGCCATGAGCAATGACCAGAATGCGGTCTGCAGTATGTAGAACGGCAATCCCAACAAGAGAATCAATCCGTAGGTATAGCACTGGTCAGCCAGTTCCCCCACCGCGCCGAGCGACCTGATAATCATCGGCAGTAGCAATATGCAAACCACAGACAGTAATAAGCCGGTCATGGCGCCAGCCTTTATCAGCATGGAGAACACCTCATTGGCACGTTGAGGACGTTTCTGCCCCAGAATCTTCGAGACCAAGGCGCTTCCGCCCGACCCGATCATCATCCCCACTCCACCGACCAGCATGATTACGGGCCAGATGAGGTTGATGGCCGCAAAGGGTGTCGCTCCCACGAGATTAGACACGAAAAAACCATCGACGATACTGTAAACAGACGCCACCACCACCATGACCACAGAAGGAATCATAGTCCTCAATATCCTGCCATAGCCATAATGGCCACTCAAATCAACATTCATTTACGGTGGGTTCTATAAATTCATTTCTTGCGATTTTGAGGTTTGTTCCGAACAGGTTG
>JAKSJE010000075.1 GCA_024398405.1 Bacteroidaceae bacterium | reverse complement strand
TTTTTGCGGGGAATTAATAGAATACCCCTAAATTCATTTCTTGCGAGAAGCCGGAACAAAGCCGAAAGCGCTGAAAAGAACGATGTCACCCATATTTGAAATGTTATTAGTCGTTCGGTGAATTTATGGAACCCACCTCAAATCAGAACCTGATAGCCATTGACGCACCTACAGTCAGGAGGTGCATGTCTTGTCGCAACTGAGTCTGGAACACCCTGGCGTCGAGATTGGAATCCTTCTTGTAGTCAGGGATATACTCCATATTGAATGGTGCATAGGCGTAGTCATAATCCGCATAGACCTTCCAGGCGATATTGTTCTTGGTGGCGTAGGTCAGTGAGACTCCCGTACCGAACTTCGGAGTCCTGATTGACTCCACATTGATGTAGTCGCCATATCCGTCGTAATCCTCAACCTGCTGAGAGGTAGCCTCCAGATTGACCCCTGACGTGAAGAGTCCTCCGAAAAGGGCTTTGGTCCCAACTGCGAAACGCTGTGAAAACGGGAACTGCAGATATACGCCACCATCAACCGTGAACATGGACATCTGGTCAGTGATATCATTGTTGTTGCTGATTCTCTTCACGTTGTATTCCTCATCGTAGCCATAGCTATGCATGCCGTTTGCTCGTATCGGAGCGGTCATCACGCCGAAGCGTCCACCGAAACCGATATAAGGATTGATGAAGTAGGCTCCTTCGGCCGACACCGACGTGGCTGTACCGATGCGTAGTTTGCCGTCATCAGTAGGTGTTTCCGTCATGAGTTTGTCATGAGTCGCCTTGTCGATGGAGGCACCTTGGTCGAGGATGATGTTCCAGTTGCTGAGTGTGGGAAGTTCCACGTTCGGCATGAACGTGGCTCCCATTGATATCGTGAAGAACGAAGGTGTGTCGTAGAAGTCATTGAGGTTCTCGAGTTCCTTACGCACGATATGCTTGTCACGGAAAATCATGTCGCCGAAGAAATAGCCGAGGTCTGTTGCCAGGATGCCTATACCAGCCCCGACGAGGATATCACTGATCCAGTGGCGGTTGTTAAGGCTTCGCATCACTCCTGTGGTCGTGGCAGCGGCATAACCGCCGACACTGTACCAAGGGCTTCGGGTCAGACCGTATTCCTTATGAAGTATGGTGGCAGCCACGAATGCGGTCGCCGTATGACCAGAAGGGAAGGAGTTGGCGGTGGAGCCGTCAGGACGCATCTCCTTTGCAGAATACTTGATTCCGTTGACTATTGCGCCCATAGTCGCGTACGACAGTACGCCGGACACGAGGTAGCGTTTCCAGTCGCTGCGGCCTTCCACTCCGGCGAACTTCAGTCCGAAGGTAAGCGCGAGAGGTCCGTGCTGCAGCCAGTCATCAAGATGATTCTCAAAATTAGGCTCGAATTTCTGACGTGCGTCGCGGAAGTTTTTCTTCTGCGACTTGGCTATGTAGCCGGCAAGGATGACAGGCACTGGCATCCATGAGAAATCACGCCCGAAGTTGTAGTAGCATTCCGTCAGCGGAGTGCGTTCTTTACTCACTACGTTCTCGGCAGCGAGAGTCAGCGGTTGGTTGAGATTGAGCAGGCGAGGCTCGAGAGTGAGCTCAGGCGGAGTCTCTGTAGTTGTCACTGCCTCAGTAGCAGACTCCGTCTCTCCGATGGCCGCCTCATCCTGGCTGACTACAGAGACGACTGAGTCAACCTGCTCAGGCGCGACCGCCTCAGAGCATAGAGAGTCAACATCTTCGGCATTGGCGGAAATACAAGCCGCCAGAAAGATGAGGTAAAGCAATTCTCTTTTCATACTTTTTTTGTTAAGGTGGGGTCTATTAATTACGTTAAAATAGGAATCTCACCCATGGTTTGTTATTCTTTTGTTTTGTGGGGAATCAACGGAATCCCTCTGATACTATTTAGTTTCCACCACCTAAGGCGATATACAGGCTGATCAGCGACTGAATGCCAGAGAACTCGTTTGCAATCATTCCCAACTGCGAGCTGAGCAGTGACTCCTGGGCCGTGAGCACCTCAAGATAAGTGCCCTGACCATGAAGCATCAGTTCTTTCGTGGCATTGTAGGCTGAGTCAAGAGCCTTGACCTGCTCGGCGAGCACGTCGGACTTCTTTCGGGCTGACGCACATGTGACAAGAGCGTCGTTCACCTCCTTGCCGGCATTGAGCATGGTCTGGACGAATGCGAGTTTGGTTTCCTCCATCTGTTTCTCCGACAGCCGTATGTTCGCGCGGATCTTGCCTTGAGCGTAGATAGGCTGAGTCAGTGACGCAACTGCGCTCCAGAGCATTCTGCCCGGGTCAACGATAACGCCGCCGTTGTCTGTCCAGCTGGCGGTTCCGCTGAGAGTGAGCTGAGGATAGAGGGCTGACTTCGCATCGTTGGTCAAATAGAACGCATGCTCAATGTCACGCTGTGCGGCACGCACGTCAGGTCGCTTGCTCAGCAGGAGCGAGGGGACTCCCAGTCCTACTGACTCAGGGAACACGAAGTCGCTGATCTTGCCACGGGAGATATGCTGAGGAGTACGAGCCAGAAGGTTGCACAGGATGTTCTCTATCTGCGTGATCTGGGTCTCTGCATCTATCTTCTGAGTCTGTACACTGTAGTACGACGCCTTCATCTGGTCAACCGCGGCACTCGTCACGATGCCGGCATCCATAAGCGCCTGTTGAGTGGAGATGCTCTCCTTGCGTATTGCCTCGGTCTCGGTAAGCACACGCACTTCCTCGTCGAGCATCAGCAACTGGTAATAGAGGTTGGCGACGTTGGCGACGAGCATGCACTGAGTGGCCTGCACCATGTCCTGTGACTGGGCGCGAAGTATTTCCGCCTGTTTCCTCTTGTTGCGGAGAGAGCCGAATATATCCGCCTGCCACTGGGCTGTAACAGGAAAACTGTAGGTCTTGTTCTCCACGCTGTTGAACGAGGTCAGCGAACCCTGCGGGCTGAACGACAGCGATGGAAGGAACGCTTTCTTGGCTGTGGAGAGGGCTATCTCCATCTCCTCCACACGAAGGCGTGAGGTGCGCATGTCCGTATTATTGGCAAGAGCCTCATCGACGAGGACCTCAAGCCGTGGGTCATTGAACAGGTTTCGCCATGACAGGTCCGCAAGACTCGACGTCGAGCCGTCGAGGTTAGGAAGTAGCGGAACCTGGCCGATCAGGTTCTCGGGAACGGTCTGGTCGGGTGTGTAATCCGTGCGAAGGTCCTTCAGTTCCTTACACGATGAAAGGAGGACGATGGCTGATAACGCAAGATATGCTGTTTGTTTCATTGTTGGTTTGTCTTTAGGTATGTTCTATAAATTCGCCTTTGCAATAGTAATCATTATAAGAAACCGTCGGAAATGAATTATGGTGGGTTCTATAAATTCATTTCTTGCGATTTTGAGGTTTGTTCCGAACAG
>JAKSJE010000074.1 GCA_024398405.1 Bacteroidaceae bacterium | reverse complement strand
AACAGCGCATATCTCCTGTTACTAACAGCGCATATCTCCTGTTACTAACAGCCATGTACTATCTGTTACTAACAAGTGGGATGTCTCATGCGCTCGCATTGATAATGTCATGCGCTCGCATTGATAATGTTTTGCGCTCGCGTTGATAAAGTCATGCGCTGGCGGCACTGATGTCATCCGCTGTGTCCGGCCATGTCGTCTGCCCGGATCAGGTCAGCAGTCGGCGGTCGCGCCGGCGGTCGTGGGGTGGGTATCGTCGGAGCGATGGCGCTTTCCCCATGAACTCGTCCCGGATGTGGAGTATGGCTCGCTATTTTGATTGTTTGTCAAGGCGATTCCCGGCAAACTAAGACATAGGCAAAGTCTTGGGTCAAGGCCTTTAGCTTTGTCTGACGCATAGGTCTTGAATCTGCTATGAATAGAGAGGGTTGCGGATGTCTGCGATGACCTTGGTGGGCTTTGACTTTTTCGCTTAACCTCGCTTCCCACACACTTTCTGGTAGAACCATTTTGCCAAGTACGGAATTTTGTTTAACTTTGCAGGCGTGATAGTATGTATTGCAGAGAAACCGAGCGTTGCCCGCGACATCGCCAATGTCTTAGGGGCTCATGACACCAAGGACGGTTTTATTCAGGGCAATGGCTACCAGGTCACATGGACCTTTGGTCATCTGTGTGAGCTTAAGGAGCCGCATGAGTATAATCCCCGTTGGAGACAATGGGACGTATGGGATCTTCCGATGCTCCCTCAGCGATTCGGTATCAAGCTGAAAGAGGACGCCGGCATAAAGAAGCAGTTCGCGGTCATCGAGAGGCTGATGCAGTCGGCCGATGAGATAGTCAACTGCGGTGACGCCGGACAGGAAGGTGAGCTGATACAGCGTTGGGTCATGCAGAAAGCACGTGTCACATGCCCCGTGAAACGCCTATGGATAAGCAGCCTTACCGAGGAATCCATCCGTGAAGGATTCCGCAACCTCAAGGATCAGTCGGAATACCAGTCGTTATACGAGGCAGGACTCAGCCGGGCAATCGGTGACTGGACCCTCGGCATGAACGCCACCCGTCTCTACACCATGAAGTATGGGCAGAACCGTCAGGTTCTTTCCATCGGCAGAGTCCAGACCCCTACCCTTGCCCTCATAGTCAGCCGTCAGGAAGAAATCGAGCACTTCGTCCCGGAACAGTACTGGATTCTCTCGACCGTTTACCGCGAGACGACCTTTCAATCCACAAAGGGGAAATTCGCATCAAAGGAAGAAGGCGAGCAGTTACTCGGTGAAGTCCGTGACGCGTTATTCACAGTCACGGACGTCACAGCCAAGAAAGGCACCGAGTCTCCACCTCGTCTCTATGACCTGACCAGTCTTCAGGTTGACTGCAACCGCAAGTTCGGGTTCAGTGCCGACCAGACCCTCAAGGTCATACAGAGCCTATACGAGAAGAAACTCACCACCTATCCCCGTGTTGACACCACCTTCCTCAGTGACGACATCTATCCGAAATGTCCCGGCATCCTGAAAGGTCTCAGTGGCTACGAGCAACTCACTCAGCCACTCGAAGGCAAGAGACTCAGCAAAAGCAGGAAGGTGTTCGACAGTTCCAAGGTGACCGACCACCACGCCATCATACCTACCGGCGTCCCTGCCAAGAACATGACAGACTTCGAGAAAAGAGTCTATGATCTCGTCGCCAGGTCGTTTATCGCCGTCTTCTACCCCGACTGCAGATACCTCACCACGACCGTACTCGGCAAGTCAGGCGATGTGGAGTTCAAGGCATCAGGGAAGGTAATCACAGATCCCGGATGGAAGGTAGTCATGGAACGCCCGAAGGAAGACGGCAAGGATGAGCCGAGGGAAGACGGCAAGGAGGCGAGGGAAGACACTCCGGAGCAGACACTGCCCCAGTTCACCGTCGGAGAGCAAGGGCCTCATGAGCCATCGCTGATAGAGAAATGGACCACACCGCCGAAGCCTTACACCGAGGCCACGTTGCTCCGCGCCATGGAGACAGCCGGCAAACTCGTTGATGACGAGGAACTGCGAGATGTCATGAAGGAGAACGGCATAGGACGCCCTTCCACACGCGCCGCGATCATCGAGACGCTGTTCAAGCGCCACTACATCACGAAGACGCGCAAGGCACTGTCAGCCACGCAGACGGGAGTGGAGCTCATACATATCATCCACGAGGAACTGCTCAAGAGCGCCGAGCTCACAGGCAGATGGGAGAAGAAACTGCGCGAGATTGAGAAAAGGAGATATTCAGCCGGACAGTTCATCGAAGAGCTCAAGCAGATGGTCTCCGAGATAGTGGACCAAGTCAGGACTGACAGTTCCAACCGTTCCGTGGCCATCGCGTCCGCGCCAGAGCAGAAGCCGAAGAAAAGCGCGCCCAAAGCCACCGCCTCCAAGCCCGTGAGGTCCTCAGGCAACGCCCCGGCAGGCTTCCGGCCCACCAAGACGAAGAAGCCATCCACGAAGAAGCCAGAGCGGCCTCTGGCCGCTGTCACGCCGGCAGATGACACGGACCAGTGGATAGGCCTACCTTGTCCGGTATGCCATGTCGGACATATCATAAAAGGAAAGACCGCATACGGATGCTCGCGATGGAAAGAGGGATGCACCTACCGTATGCCATTCAACTGACAAGCAAAACACAACATAAATGAACCTCAGAACTTATTCGACAAGCCTACTGCTCGTGCTGTCAGCGGTCATCTACGCACAGACATCACTGACGGCGTACTATTCAGACATCGACGGGCGAAAGAAGGACAACCTGAAACTCTCACTTGGCAAGATTCTCGCCAACCACACAAAACGCTCATACGATCAGCTCAAGACCGACTACAAGTCCGTCTATGTCGTAACAGGCACGGAAGAGCAGGTCTATGACCTGTACTGCGACAAGAAATACAACTACTCCAGTGGTGGATGGAACCGCGAGCACACCGTGGCCAACAGTTATTGGGGAGGCACCAAGAACGAAGCCTACTCCGACCTTTTCAGTGTCATACCCTCTGACATCCAGTCCAACTCCTACAAGAGCAACTATCCTCCCGCCGAGCTCTCGTCCATCAAGTACGACACCGGCCGCATCAAGATCGGGAAGGCGGTAAGCGGTCAGGGCAACGGTTACGCATACGCGTGGGAGCCCTACGACGAATTCAAAGGCGACTTCGCCCGCATCATCATGTATGTGGCCACCTGCTACTACAATATCAACTGGAACAGCCAGTGTCCTTTCACTAAGGAGACATGGCCGACAATGGACGCATGGCTCTATAAACTGCTGCTCAAATGGCACAACCAAGACCCGGTGGACAAGAAGGAAATCGAGATCAACGAAGCGGTCTTCGGCATTCAGCACAACCGCAACCCGTTCGTTGATTATCCGGTCCTCGCCGACTACATCTGGGGCGACCTCACCTCAACGGCATTCGACCTCCAGTCGGCCGTGCCACATCAGCACTACAACGGTGACATACCTGCCACGGCATTCTCCGTCGAACCGACGGAAATCGACATGGGCTACATAGCAGTAGGCAGGGAGCATTCGGTCAACTTCACCGTCACTCCGCTCAAGATGGTCAACGACATAGCCATCTCGACTACACTCGGCCAGTTGTCAGTCACCAGCATCGCCATGTCAACCACCCGTCCTACGGAAGTGTCCCTGACCTACACGCCTGAGCGAGAGGGCACATTCTCGGGCACGATGACCATATCCGACGGAAAGAACGTAGTATGTGTCCCTATCAGCGGCGAAGCCTACAGCGACACACCACCGGCACCTCCCGCAAAGGACAACGACCTTTTCGTAGAGGTCAGCTCAGAACCAGAGAACTGGAACGGCCAGTATCTTATCGTCTATAAGAGCAACCAGTCCGAAGGTCTCGTCATGGACGGGTCGTTGGATACGTTCGACGGTGCGAACAAGTCCGTCAAGGCAATGTTCATCAACGAAGCCATCTACTCCTCCGAGAGCCATGACTACGGCAAGCACTCCTTCACGATCAGCACCTATCAGGACGGATACTGCATCCGCAGCGCCTCAGGCCTCTATCTCGGCAACAGCAGCAAGAATCTCACTGAGAACCCGACGGTGAAGACGGAGTATGACATATCACTCTCAAATGGCATCGTCCGTGGGGAATATGCTCTCAGATACAACAAGAGCGCCTATATGTTCCGTTTCTATAAATCCGGTCAGGAGGTGGTCGGCTTCTTCAAGGGGATGCTGCTGGGCGACGTCAACAACGACGGAGCCGTCAATCAAGACGACCTCATCGCACTCGAGTCGTTCATCCATGCGGAGGCATCACCTGACTATGTCAGGGCAGCAGCCGACATGAACGCCGACGGGAGCATCGACTACACAGACCGTGAACTGCTCGTCAGAATCGTAGGCGAGCCATCAGCAGTCCACCACGCAGGCTCAACGACCTCAGCCACCGTCGGCTCAGGCTCAGTACGATACTCACTGTCCGGGCAGAGAGTTGACGACTCATACAAGGGCATCGTCATATCAGAAGGCAGGAAACATGTCGTCAGGTAACAGATAATCGCATGGCAATGCAATAAAACCGACCTTTTTCCGTTATTACTATAGGTGGGTTCTATAAATTCACCGAATAAGTAATAATTCATAGAACATGAGTGACATAATTCTTTTCAGCGCTTTTGGCTTTGTTCCGGCATCTTGCTGTCCCGCAGTCAGTCATGATGCCCGCATCAATCCTTCCTTCCGCACGGCAACCTGCTCGAAACAAACCTCAAAATCGCAAGAAATGAATTTATAGAACCCACCTATACCTATGAG
>JAKSJE010000073.1 GCA_024398405.1 Bacteroidaceae bacterium | reverse complement strand
ATCTCCTATACTCGTCACTGAGTTCGGGATGGTGACGGAGGTCAGGCCGGAGCAATCTTCGAAAGCAGAACCTCCAATACTCGTCACGGAGTTCGGGATGGTGACGGAGGTCAGGCCGGAGCAATCATAGAAAGCACAATATGCTATACTCGTCACTGAGTTCGGGATGGTGACGGAGGTCAGGCCGGAGCATTTATAGAAAGCATTCTCTCCTATATACGTCACATCACCATTAAACTTGATAATTCCTTTGCCACCACTGAATGTGTGCGAGGAAATAGAGGTATTGAATCTATTGGTGTGCAAGCCGCTTGAGGAGCCCGAAGTCGTCTCGCTCAGCTTGCTGCTTGCCGTGTACCAGATCTCGTTGTTAGGGATGTCCTGCGCGGTCGCGCTGAGGCTCAGCGTCAGGAGCGCGAGGACGATGATTAGTCTCTCTGTCTTTGTCATAATCTGTCTCATTTTTATTAGTTGTTAATGGTTAGTGACTCTTATCCAGCGGCGGTGCCGTGTCTCGTTATCGTAGGTTTATGAAGGGGAAGCCGGCATCGCAACCCATGCGGTGAGAAAAAACCTTATCGTCGTGGTACGGGTACGGCAACACTCCCTCCCATCCGCTCACCCTGCGGACGGAAACCTGTCGGTATGGAAAATGAACAGAAATGAAATGCGTGGGTGATATTCTTTCGCTCACCCTGCGTTCAGGCTCTCGCATTGCCTTGCATAAGGATAAGCAACCAGTTAGCCCACGCACGGTGATATTGTATGAGCATACAATATTCCCAACGTAGGCGCTTAGTTGCGTATATCTTCTTATGCTTGTCAAATTTGCGAGATTTGAACGCAGAAGATAAACGTCTAAAACGCCTTTCACATTCAGCGGTGCCCACACGTGGGCGGTGCTGAGGTTTTCCCGAAAACGTGACTGGAAGCGACTACTGCCCGGCCTTCGCCTGCCATACGCCACCGCCAGCATGACCCGCCAACCCACCAAGGACCAACTGGTCGCTGCAAAGTTAGTCAATTATTCCGTAACCACCAAACAAATATGGGGATATCCTGATAATTCACCATGATAACAGAGAGGCGACCATTGCCACCACCACTTGCATGTCTTGCCACTTCGATTCGCGGCTCACACCTCATCCAAGACTCACTCCGGCTTTGCCTTCGGCTTCTTGTTGAATCTGTATATGAAATGGGCAAGGCAGTACGACGGGATGACGTTGTAGTATATCTCCATCCGTCCCTGCGCATTGATGGTGCGTTGCACGTTCGAGAGTTTGCCCAGCAGGTCGAAGCCGTCAACCTGGACCAGCAGGTTTCCCTTCAGGAACTTCTTCGTCACCCGGGCGTTCCACACCAGTTCGTTCGTGTTCATCGTGTTGTCGTTGTAGCCTCGGCGTGAGTACATGGTGATGTCTGTCGAGACCTCGAAGCCGAGTGGCAGTCTCAGCAGGGTCCTCAGCGCGTAGTCGAAATCAAACACGTTGATTGTCCTGAAGTCCTCGCGGTCGGAGAGCGAAGCCTGATAGCCGAAGTTGCCTTTGGCTGACAGCTCGACCTTGTCCGACGGAGTCCAGGTGAGCGAGAGACGGTTGTCCACCTTGTGCGACCCCACCACGGATTTCCTTGCCGCCGACACCTCGTCGGCGGCATCGTTGCTGACCGCCGTGAGGTCCACACTGTTGCTGAAGTTGTAGTTGGCATTGTCGCTCAGTCTCCATTTCTCGTCTTGGCCGAAAGCCACATCCACCCCAAAGCCGCCTCCTACGTACCAGTTCCCGTCCACGTTCTCGGGCCGGACCTCCCTCACGCCGGTCTTCTTGTGATACACGGAGCCTTGTGCCACCGCGTCCTGTGTGACATTGGCATTGACACTGGCATTCAGCTGGGTGCGCTTGATGCGCTTGCCGAGATAGGCGCTGAAGTTATGGCTGACAGTGTTTCTCAGCCCCGGGTTCGTGTAGGTCTTGTAGAGCGGATTGATGGTGTCCTGAATCACGAGCAGGTTCGTCATAGGCTGGGCGCTGGTATTCAGGCTGTAGTATGCGTCCAGGCGCGTTTCCCCTTTGCTATAAAAGAAACTGATGTTCGGCTGCAGGAACACCGTGTTCCTTGACACCATCGTGTCAGCCTGCGCGCCACGCACATATCTCAGGTTCTCGTTCTTGATGGGCATGAGAAGGCTTGCGGACAGGAAACTGTAGTCATTGTTTTTCGAAGAGACGAAGCTATAGCGTACGTTCGGTGTGTGGGTGTAGTTCCGTGAGCGCGAGAAGGTGCTGTTATCGGTGTCGAGCGTCCTCAGCATCTCCTCCACCGAGGGCAGGGTTCCGAGCGGACGCGCCTCGAAATCGTCCCAGTCCTTCAGTTTCTGGAGGAAATACAACGACCGGTTCGACTTCTTGTAGTCATACTCGAATGCGTATCCGGCCTCTATTTGGTGATACCTGCTGGCACTGTCGCCCAGCTCCGGCTTGAGCATGAGACCTACGCCCATACTCCCTTTGGCATTATGCGTGATATCATACGAAGGGGTGTACTGGTTTCTCAGTTCCGACTTCATCGACGGGTTGTTGGGATAGCCCAGCTGATAATGCTCATAGCCATCGTCACCCTGATTGGAGTATGCGTACGACATACTGCCGGTGAGACTCAGCATGTCATTATGAGCCGGCGAGGCGCCGAACGAGCTTGCGGCGTTGGCATTGAGGCTGTGCCCCTTGCCGAGGGTGTTGCTCAGGGTGCGGTTGATGGCATATTTCCTCAGCAGTTCTCCCGCGTTGGCCGACCTCAGGCTGTCCATCCACTCTTTGCCCAGCTGTTCCCTCACGTCCTGAGCGAGAGTCGCATCCGCCGACGCCCCGTTCCTGTTCCACGTTCGGTACGACAGGCTCGGGCTGAACGACAGGTTCCAGTCCTTCAGGCTGCCCTCGCCGCTTTCGGTGCTGCGTGAGTAGAGATAATGCATCGTATTGAGGCCGAAGTCATAGGAATGGTTGCTGTTGAGTCCAAGTCCATAGGTGTTGCCGCCATCGAGGAAGTTCTCGTTGTTGAAGTGGTTGGCGTCGTTCCTGTCACTGTAGGTCGCACCCACGTTACCGCTGATTTCTGTTCTCCCGTCGAGTTCGACCTGATAGTTGCCGCCGCACTTGATGGCGTTGGTCAGTCCCTGCGACTGTTCGAACGGCGACCACTCACCGTCCTGCCCGGGCTCACGGTCATCGTTCAGGTTGTTGGCATTGAGATAGAGCATAGCCCGCTTCTTTTCATCATAATACAGGCCGAAGGCACGGCCGGTGTACATCACGTCCTGCTCGAACTCATCCACGGCCGAGTTGGCCCAGCGCATCGGCTCACCCAGACCGCCGGACACATTGGCCATCCAACTGGCATGGTACTCACGCTTCAGCTTGATGTCCATCACCAGCTCTTTCTTCTCCGTCCGCTCACGCCTCGTGCCCTGCACTTCCTTCGGAGCCCTCTTGTACGACTGCACGCTACTGACCATGTAGGCGGGCATGTTGTCCAGCAGCAACTCACGATCCGAGTCGAAGAAGTCCTTCCCGTTCAGGAGCATCGCATCCACCCTCTCCCCGTCGACGGTGATCTCACCACCCTTCTTCAGTTCCACACCGGGCAGTTTCCTCATCAACTCGCCGAGCATGCTCCCCTCACTCAGCGAGAACGCACTGGCATCATAGACCAGCGTGTCACCGTCCATATAGAACTTCAGTTTGGTGGCTTTAATCTCCACCTCGCCGAGATCGAACGACAGTTCCTTAGGCAGGGTGCGCATGTATATGGTTTTCAGTGTGCGGTACCTCTCCCTCTTATACATTCTCTCCACATCCACCGGCACATAAGCGGCCCTGTAGCCTAAGGCATAGAGTTTCAGCAGGTACTTGCCCGGCTGCGAGATCTTCGCGGTAACCGACGAGAAGGTCTTCTTGTCCCATGAGCCGGTATCGACATCCAGCGAATCGACGAAACTGCTGTCCTTGGCCAACAACAACTCGCCCTTCACGTTCTTTATGCCGTCGTGTGTGAGATGGTCCATCACATTGGCGTAAACATACAGTTCCCTCAGGGCGGACTTCTTGTCCGCCTTGCTCTTCTGAGCGAAGCCCACAAGAGGCAGCAGCGTCAGCACCAACAGCAATAAACACCTGACCATCGTGACAGTTATTTCCGAACCATATTTAGAAACCATTATCTATTCGGGGTATCTATCCCCCCCTAATGAATAACGCACGAACCAGGCGATTATTATCGAGCCAACAACCCATTTATGATTATTTAACACGCACCACAACCAACTTTGACATAGCGCCCTCATCCTCCATCCCAATCAACGAGTTACGTTTTGGCTTGTCCTACTGGACACGACAAAGTCTTGACTTTGCAGGGTACGGCAAATGGGCGCATGTGCATTTATCCGTGGAAACTCCAACTCCAAGAAGACCCGGTAATATCGCCCAGCAGCGCCAACCGTCCACTCGGCAGCGAATGTCCGTGGACGGCTTTAGCGTCAAAGAACTCCGAGACCGCACTTAAAACTATCGGAGACTGCGCTTAACATTATCGGAGACTGCGCTTAACATTACCTACTTGTTACTAACAACTATATACCACCTGTTACTAACAACTATATACCACCTGTTACTAACAACTATATACCACTTGTTAGTAACAGAAATACAGTTTTGTCCGTAATCGTGGATAATGTCATGCGCACTATGGCGATGTCTTGTGCGCAGTATTGCCAAATGTCATGCGGTGTGTCAACCACTGACGACCCATCGGAGATTGTTTGTCGGATAATGATGCTGCAAAGGTAATCATTGATGGTGGGTTCGATTAAGGGGTGTTCTATTAATTCCACGCAAATGAAAGATTGACATGAGCTATGTGTGT
>JAKSJE010000072.1 GCA_024398405.1 Bacteroidaceae bacterium | reverse complement strand
ACCCATGTTTGATAAATTTGTATTATTCGGTGAATTTATAGAACCCACCTATATATATAAAAGGTGTTTCTGGATGAACAGAAACACTTTTTTGTTTATCATGCCTTTCGTGTCTTCTGCTTTCTTTATCCGCTCCCTTATCTCCGTACTGGAGACATCGTAAAGAGGTGTGTGGGCGAATATGATTCTCGCATTGTCTGGCAGTGCGATTCCTGAGGTGTCGTAACTTGGCCTATGGAATACAATCAGACTGTAGTCGCGGAGAATCTCCTCGTGCCTGTGCCATCGTGCGAATCTCTGCCAGTTATCAGCGCCGATGACGAGGCTGAACTCGTGCTCGGGGTACTGACGTGACAGCTCATGCAGTGTGGTGATGGTGTAAGACGGCAGTGGCAGTGTCCTTTCAAAGTCAGACGCGATGACTCCTTCCATGTCGTATGTGGCCAGTCGCACCATTCTGAGACGTTGGTCGTATGTGGGCTGAAGGGTCTCGTGGGTCTCGCCGGCTTTGAGTGGGTTGAGAGGTGAGACCATCAGCCACACCTCGTCAACCAACTTCTGACGTATGAGTGACTTGGCTAATGCGGTATGCCCTCTGTGTATGGGGTTGAAGGAACCTCCATAGATGCCTATCCTCATGAGAGAAAGTCCTTGACTATGTTCAGTATCTCCTGCTTGCAGACATCCAGGTCGTCGTTCACGACTCTGTGGTCGAATTTCGGTGCTTCGCTTATCTCGTATCTGGCACGTGCGATGCGCTCCTCGATTTTCTCGGGTGAGTCGGTCTTGCGGTTCATGAGACGCTGGCGGAGCGCGTCGATGCTCGGCGGCATGATGAAAACGGACAGGGCCTGGCTGCCGTACGCCTCACGGATTCTCTCACCGCCCTCGACGTCAACATCGAACAGCATGTTCGTGCCTTCAGCCAGATGTGCATCGACCTGGGAACGAAGTGTACCATAGAAGGTGTCGTGATAGACTTCGTTGTACTCTATGAAGGCGTCTTCCGCTATCAGTCCGCGGAACTCCTCGGGTGTTTTGAAGAAATAGTGGACTCCCTCCTTCTCGTCGCCTCTTGGCTCACGGCTGGTGGCTGAGATGGAGGTCAGCAGACGGAGCTCGGGATGTCGCTCTGTGAGCCAGTGGGTGATTGTGGTCTTGCCTGTGCCTGATGGTGCACAGAATATTATGAGTTTTCCTTGCATGGTCGTTGGGATTTGCGGTATGGATTATCGGTTATTGTTCTGTCAGCGCTTGCCAGCCCTGGGCCTTGAGGTCGAACTCCTGACCGTCGTTCGTGATGAGGCGCTGGCCATATTCCTGCTTGGTGATGTAGCCTATCATCGTTATGTCCTCGAGTCCTTCCACCTTCTCGTGGTCTGCCAGTGGGACGGTGAACAGTAGTTCGTAGTCTTCGCCACCGTTCAGTGCGCATGTGACGGGGCTCATGTCGAACTCCTCCGCCGCGATTGCCGTCTGGTAGTCGATGGGGATTCTCTCTTCATAGATGCGGCATCCGCATCCCGACTGCTTGCATATATGTATCAGCTCGCTTGACAGCCCGTCGCTGATGTCCATCATGGATGTAGGACGGACTCCCGCATCCTTCAGCCTCTCGATGATGTCCTTTCTCGCTTCTGGCTTCAACTGGCGTTCGAGGAGGTATTCTCTTCCGGCGAAATCAGGATTGGCGGCCTCGGGGTCAGGGTCGTTGGGGTTGTTCCGTGCTTCCTTGTATTGCTCTTCATATACGGCTTTCTCTCTGGCGAGCAGTCTCAGCCCCATATATGCCGCTCCCAGGTCGCCGCTGACACAGATGATGTCGGTGTCCTTGGCACCGCTTCTCAGAATGGCCTCCTCGTGGTTCACGTCGCCGATGCAGGTGATGCTTATCGTCAGTCCGGTAAGCGACGCGCATGTGTCACCACCTACGATATCGACTCCGTGGCTCTCGCAGGCAAGCCGGATGCCGTCGTACAGGTCGTCGATGTCCTCGACGGTGAAGCGCTTGCTGATTCCGAGGCTGACGGTCATCTGGCGCGGTGTGCCACCCATGGCATAGACGTCACTCAGGTTCACCATCACTGACTTGTAGCCAAGATGTTTCAGTGGAACGTATGTGAGGTCGAAATGGATGCCTTCGAGGAGCATGTCTGTAGTTATCAGGGTGTCTTTCCCATCAGAACCGGATATGATGGCACAGTCATCGCCAACTCCTTGGATGGTTGATGCCTGTGTGGGCTTGATGGTCTCGGTGAGGTGACGGATGAGTCCGAATTCTCCTAATTCATGAATTTGCATAATCGTTTATCGTATTATTGAATTCTTCTTGTTGATTGTTCAGGAATCTCACTTCTATCGACGCCACTACGAAGTGGATATCCGCTGATACGAACTCCTTCAGCTTCACCGCATCCTTCTCTGTGGTGACGACCGTCCGCTTCTCGCTTCTCCTCCTGATGGTGTCAATGTCCTGGATGGTATAGTCATGATGGTCGCCGAACCTCAGTGTGATTACGTCGTTGCCCAAGTCCTGCAGTTTCGTTTCGAGTGGGAGTGGGTTGGCGATTCCCGTCACGAGGAGCACCTGTGAGTTCTCCGGCAGCCCTGAATAGCAGAACGTGGAAAAGAAGAGCTTTTGCCAGTTCTGAGGCTGGATTTGTTGCTCTATCGCACTCTGCTCAGTCAGTGATAGGTCCTCAGGGCATTTGGTGACGATGATGATGTCTGCTCTCTTGTAGTTGGCCGGGGTTTCGCGCAGCCTTCCTGCCGGCATGAGGTGGTCGCGGTATATCGGACGGTGGTAGTCTGTCAGCAGGATGCTGAGTCCGGGTCTGACCCTGCGGTGCTGGAAGGCGTCGTCGAGCAGTACGACCATAGCATCATTCCTCCGTTCCGCCTTCCGCATCTCTATCAGAGTGTCGATTCCGTGGCATCTGTCAGCATCCACCGCTATTCTGACGTCAGGGAACTTCCTGTGCATCTGCATCGGCTCATCACCGATGTCGCTGACTGTGGAGTGGGGTGACGCAAGCTGGAAACCGTGAGACTTCCTTTTGTAGCCTCTGCTCAGCACGCAGACGTGATGTGTCGCTCTGAGCAGGCGGATCAGGTATTCCGTATGAGGGGTCTTCCCGGTGCCTCCCACACTGATGTTCCCGACAGAGATGACCGGGATGTCGTAGGAGCGTGATGGCAGGACTCCGCTGTCGTATAGCAGATTGCGGAGTCCTGTGACCATGCCGTACAGCCAACTGATTGGCAATGCCAACGCTTCGATTCCCATCAATCAGAAATTGAATCTCAGTCTGTATGGCATGGCGGTCTGTATGGTAGGCTCCTTTGCCATGCGTGTGATGTCGGCGAACATGTCATAATAGTCACCGAATGCCTGCTTCATCTTCGCGTCTGCATAACTGTCGCCGCTGACTTGCTCGAAAAGCTGGTCGAGTATGTTGACCGGGGCTGGGTAGCTGATGACAGAGCATTTCTCGATGCCGGCCCGTTTCTTCGCTTCCGCTATCGCGTCATCCAGGCTGCCGATCTTATCCACGAGGCCGATTCGCTTCGCATGGACGCCCGTCCATACACGTCCTTCACCGATTGCCTTGATTGAGTCCTGAGATAGTCCTCGCCCGTCAGCGCAACGGCGCGTGAACAGTTCGTAGCCTCTGTTTATGTATGCCTGGATTGTCCCTTTCTCTTCTTCGTCCATTGCGCGGAAGTAGTTGCCGAGGTCGCCATACTTGTTGGTCTTGACGATGTATGAATGGACACCGATTTTGTTCTCCAGCAGTTCGCTCGCCTCAGGGAACATGCCGAAGATGCCGATGCTGCCTGTGAGTGTGGTGGGCTCAGCGAAAATCATGTCTGCGGCACATGAGATATAGTATCCGCCGCTTGCCGCATAACCGCCCATCGATACTATGATTGGTTTCTTCGCCTTGATGTTCATGACCTGATGCCATATCTGCTCGCTCGCATATGCGCTTCCTCCCGGGGAGTTGACACGGAGCACTACTGCCTTTACGTCATCATCGTCAGCAAGCGCCTTGAGGTCTTTGATGACTTTCTCACCGACAATCATCGGCTCTGTGCTGAACGACAGGCTGTTGTCTTCCTCCTGGACAATCTCGCCGTCGGCGTAGTAAACGGCGATTTCCTCGTCGATGCCTTCCTTTGGAGCACTCTGTGCGTTGGTGGCGATTTCCTTCATGGTGATTGTGCTGTAGTCGTCGGGTTCGTCAACCTTCATCATCCGGGCGATTACGTCAGGCACTTCATCGCTGTACGCAAGTCTGTCAACCATCTTGATTTTGAGGAACTCATCAGCGGGCTTTATCATGTAAGCGCTGTCTGCCGCCATGTTCAGTGTCTCTGTCGATATTTTCCTCGACTTGCTGATGTCCTTGCAGAACTTGCTCCATATCTCACCTTGGAACACCTCGATCTGCTCGCGGTTGGCATCGCTCATCTCGTTGAGCATATATGGTTCGACGGCGCTTTTGTATGTTCCGACCTTGAACACCTGCATCTTGACTCCTACCTTGTCCATGACATCCTTGTAGTAAAGCACTTGCGACGCCATTCCGACCCAGTTGATCATGCCTTCCGGGTTGATGAGGAGTGAGTCGGCTACTGAGCAGATATAGTATGTGCCCTGTGTGTAGGTATCACCGTATGCGACGATGAATTTCCCGCTTTCCTTGAAGTCAAGAAGAAGGTTACGGAATTCCTCCAGATGTGCTGGCGTGGCGCCGCTCAGGCTGCCGGCTTCGAGATAGATGCCTTTGATATTGTCCTCGGCCTTTGCGTAGTCAAGCGCGGAGGCGAGGTCTTCCATGCTGATGGAGCCGTCAATCGACCCACCGAACAACTCGTCGAACGGATTGTCCTGGCTTCGCTCGGTAATCTCGCCTTGCAGCTTGATTATCATCACGGAGTTGTCAACTACAGGTACGGTCGCGGTGTTCATGCTTGCCATACCTACTAAAGTCACTACTGACACAATGGTCAGGATAACACATACGATAATCAGTCCTAAGGCTGATGCGAATGTGTACTTCAGAAAATCTTTCATATCGCTTCTCGTTTTAGGTGGGTTCTATAAATTCATTTCTTGCGATTTTGAGGTTTGTTCCGAAC
>JAKSJE010000071.1 GCA_024398405.1 Bacteroidaceae bacterium | reverse complement strand
TGAAAGTCGCGAAAATTTCCTTCCTTGTGAGCCCTTTTTTCGTAGGGCTCACAAGGAAGGAAAAACCGCCAGTAGGTGCTGCTCGTTTTCCCCGCTCACTGGCAGTCTTTCCCAATTATTCCCAACCAACACCGGTCTTTCCCATTCCTTACCACTCTCAACCAATCCTCGCTCATCTCGCTCACGGCAGTACACGTCCTCCCCTACCCTGCCTCGGTTGTCCTTGACTGCTATTTTGTCAGTCAGACTTGATTCTGTCAGAAAAATTTGGCACAGACTTTGTAGTTGATACATTTCGTGTCGCTCACCATGAAGTAGTAGTTCTTTTCTTTGCCATTTGAGGATTTTTTCCTATCTTTGTGTGTCATTAATATTGTTCATTTGCTATGTCTGTCAAAAAGTTAATCTGCTTGTTCGCGGTCCTGTCAGTGTATGTGGGTTCATTGTTCGCGGATGACGTGCCATACCGTCAGCAAAGGAGGGATCATTTCTCTCAGATGCCTGTCACAAGCGAGTCGGTGGTGTTCCTTGGAAACAGCATCACTAACTTCGGTGTGTGGCCTGATATGTTCGAATGCGACGGTCAGACCGTCGTGGTGAATCGTGGTGTCAGCGGAAACTTCGCGAAGGAGGTGCTGACACATTTCGACCTTGTCATCGCTGGCAAACCCAAGGCGGTGTATCTGATGATCGGCATCAACGACGTGGGTGCGCAGGGTGATATCGTGCCTTCGGTGGAATGTATGCTGAGAATCGCCGCCGAGGTCAGTCCCGATACGCGGATGTACGTTCAGAGCATCCTGCCGACGGTCATCTCGTCAAGGAGCAATATACCGACGAGATACAATCCCCTGCTCAGGTCGCTATGTGACAGGTATCCTAACGCACAGTATGTCGATGTCTTCACGCCGATGGCCAAAGCCGGTATCCGGGGTATCACGGACGACGGCCTGCATCCTGACTGGAAAGGCTACCGCATCTGGGCGGATGTGTTGGAGTCGGCCACTGGCCTGAGGTCGGTCATGGACAGGAGCGCTGAGTACTCGTATTTCACAGGCAAGAACTTCATGGATCGTATGTTAGGCACTTATTCCCTGCTGCCAGTGGGTAATGATGACGTGCTGATGATTGGTGACGGACTGGTTCAGCAGGGTGAATGGCCGGAACTGTTCTGCGGTGCGAGGAACGTGAAGAACCGCGGACTGGGTCTGAACCTCGTCAATGCTTACAGCCTGACCGCCGACCGACTCGCAGCCGTCGTACCGAAGATACTGCATGGCGGTAAACCGGCTAAGGTCTTCGTGCATGTGGGTGCTACTGATGCTCTCAACGGTACGGCTCACGCTACTATCGTGGCGGGCATAGAGCAGGGTGTCGAGGAACTGCTGAGAGAGTCGCCTACCACCGAGGTGTTCGTGCAGTGCATCATGCCTCTGCGTGACGCCTGGAAGAGCAAGAGCATCATCGTCCCGGCCAACAAAGCCCTGAAGACTTACTGTGAGGATAAGAAGGGTGTGGAGTTCGTGGACATCTACGATGAGTTCGTGGGTGAAGGCGGCGGACTTGCCCCGAGGTACCAGTCGGCGTATAGTGCTGGCAACGGCGCGAACATCGTGTTCTACATAAGATGGGCCAACCTCATAGCAGGCATGGTGGGCAAGCCGGCTCTGAAGGAAGTGCCTGATGACTATTATGCCGTCAAGACGAGCGGCGACGGCATCGCCCACTACTATACAATCACCGCCAACGGCAGATACGGCAACGCAGGTCCCAACCGTTACGTCACGAGCCAAGGCGCTAACGCCGGTCTCACTGGCGAGTTCTTCAACGGCAGGAGGAACCAGCAGTGGATGTTCGTCGGGCGTGACGGAGGCTATGACATCGTCAACCGTCAGACGGGAGCCTACATCGATCCGTCGTCAGCGGAGGACAACAACCAGCTGAGGACTACGACGGAAGTGCCGGAGAAGGTGTGGACCATTGACTACATAGGGCGTGACCGTCTGTGTGTTATCAAGAGCGGCGAGGACCAGTTGCACCAGACCAATTCGAGTCTGTCGCATAGGATATACAACTGGGGTGGCGGCTCCAATACCACGGACGTAGGCTGTCTGTTCTACTTGGAGGAGGCGGGCTATGCCTTGGAGCCTGAGTATGATGAGACAGAGCCTCAGACCCTCTTCAGCACGTTGTCCGGTGGCATGGACATACCGCCGTACCGCATCCCCGGAATCACATGCGGGAACGGTGGCAGGCTAATCGCCAGTTGTGCCCGACTCGTCAGCGGTACTGACCCGGGCTATGGGCAGGTGGATTGCGTGGTGAGGATTAGCGATGACAACGGCTCCACATGGGGCACGGAGACAGAGGTGGCTGTTGGTGACGCCACGCTCGTCAACAACGTGAAGACCCCGATGGAAGCCGCCTATGGCGATCCGGCCGTGGTCATGGACCGTGAGAGCGACGAGGTCCTCGTCATGGCAGTGGGCGGATGCACGGTCTATGCCAACCCGGCAACCAACCGCGAGAACCCGAATATCATCGCCTCGATACGCAGCATGGACGGTGGTGTGACATGGGAGCGGCCGACGGAGCAGACTGAGGGTATCTACGGTCTGTTCGACAAGGGCAACGCGATTGCCTCGGCGTTCGTGGGCGGCGGCAGACTGTTCCAGAGCCGTATAGTGAAAGTGGGTGGTTACTACCGTCTGTACGCCGCACTCGCCGCCCGTCCGAACGGTAACCGCGTCATCTACTCCGATGACTTCGGACGTACATGGAAGGCCCTCGGCGGTGGGTCGGCAATGCCAATCCCCGATGGCGATGAGCCGAAATGCGACGAGATGCCCGACGGACGTGTGGTCGTCACGAGCCGTACCGGCGGCGGACGGCTGCTGAACTTCTTCACCTACACCGACACGAAAGCCGGCGAGGGCAAGTGGCAGAGTGAGTGCAAGGCGACCATGAGCGGACTGAGCGCAAGCCCGAGCAGCAATCCCACTAACGGCGAGATGCTGATAGTGCCCGTCAGGAGAAAGGCGGACGGCAAGGAGATGTACATGGCGCTGCAGTCTGTCCCGACTGGTAGCGGACGTGAGGACGTGGGGATATTCTTCAAAGAACTCGAGGGCATCGGCGACATCAAGGACGTTGCCACTTTCGCACGGGAATGGGACGGCTTCTACCAGGTGAGCCACACCGCCAGCGCCTATTCCTCGATGGAACTGCAGGCTGACGGAAAGATAGGCTTCTTCTACGAGGAGACACTGACGAAGTGGGGCATGAAACAGAACCCGGTAAGCACGAGTTTCCCGACGGGAAGCGGTATGCATAACTTCGACGGTTTCGAGAACATATACGTGGCTCTGCCTCTCGAACTGATAACCGGAGGCCTCTACTCCGTATGCGGCGACATAGACCGCGGAGCATTCGTGAGGGCGTACTACAACGGCGTCATCGGAGGACTGGAGGCCACTGAGGCGGAGAAGTCGGTACTGGCTGAGGCTGTGGCGAAACTGGGGCATGACCCTTCGACGGACGAGACAGACGCCATCAACAGGATGGTCGCCTCCATCGTTCCAGCCGACAAATAGGTTGGGAAGACCATCGTCGTTTGGCGATTTAGTCTATCTACGCAAAAAATAAATTCAAGATATGAAGAACCATCTTGTCAAGATCGCATCCGTGTGCTGTGTGACGATGTCGTTATACTCTGTGACGAGTCCGGCACAGGAGACCAATTCGTGGTTGCACAACACAATAGAAAAACTTGATGCTCTTCTCGATGCAAGATCCATAACGACCGACACTGATTACGTGGCACGGCCTCGACAGCCATGGACATTAAAAGCGAGATATAGGCTGGCAAGTAATTATTTCAGTACCATCGACAATTACGGCGGTAATGATTACAAGTACTTTTTTGAAAGTGATTTCAGGACATCGGCCGGCGTTTCCGCCAATTATCGAGGTCTTTCCGTCAGCCTGTCAGTCAAGACGTCAAGACAGTCGGGCACAGAACTGACTGTCAACTACTACAATAACAAGTTCGGCATAGACCTGGGATACACCAACACCACTCATTTCAGTGCCTCGGAGAATTTTGCCGATCTCTGGAGGAGTGATGACCATAAAGATGACCTCGGAGACACACGGCTTACGGCATATTCCTTAAATGGCTACTACGTCTTCAACCACAGCCGGTTCTCGTTTCCGGCGGCATTCTCGCACTCATGGATACAGAAGAGAAGCGCCGGTAGTTTCATTGCCGGTTTCTCGTTCTACACAGGTGAGTTCGATGTGGATCTGTCATTGGTCAATCCAAAGAAAGCCGTCGAACTTCACTATTGGATTGACAAAGCGAACATGAATTACGTATCGGTGAACTTCGGCTATGCTTATAACTTCGTGATTAAACGACGTTGGTTGCTGCATGCCTCAATAGTGCCGGGGATTATGCTATGGAAGAACTACACGGCAGATGTCATGAAACTTGATGTCAACCCCTCGACTGGTAAGGTGGTGTACGGCGAGATCATCCGTGAGGGATGGCCCAAACGCTTCTTCGACAATACAGGGACGATTCGCCTAAGCGTGAATTATAGTTTCAGCAAGAGCTTCGTGGGTTTTTCCACAGTCCATAACTTCGAAAGCATCGGTGACAAAGATGTAGGTACCGTATTCGGCAATCGCTGGATGGCGCAAGTGTATTATGGTATAAGGCTATAGGGGGTCAGCGCAGACAGCGCTGACAACAGGGTGAGAAGGAGGACGATGACAACGGGGTGAGAAGGAGAAGGAGGACGATGAGGTGGAGAGGTACGAGATTGTGGAGCTAGTGGGAATCGAACCCACGACCTCTTGCATGCCATGCAAGCGCTCTAGCCAACTGAGCTATAACCCCAAAATCCACTAAATTGATGACACTGTATGTCTCATTATCGCACGACTTACATCATATCACCTAAGTCGCACCGCAAAGTTAGTAATAAAAAACGAATTATTCAAGCAATCGGGCTTGTTTTTTTGTTTTTTTGTGACAATCCTTGGCATTTCTTGGCTTAGACTGCCCTTTTGGTGTTCGTTCCGTGAGTGGTATGTCAAAAAATTCAAAAAGTTCCATTCAGGTAAGCCTTTGTCTGAATGTAGCTTGGCTCATAATAGGCGCTACTATTATAAGGGGTGTTCTATTAATTCCACGCAAATGAAAGATTGACATGAGCTATTTGTGTTATTGCTATTTTGATGCTTTTGGCTTTTTCTGGCACCCATGGCGTCGCTCCGCTTGCCATGGGCTAGGGGCAGATTAGCCTTTCAGGCTGCATCGGGCAGAAGGCTCACATGCGTGAGCGTTTA
>JAKSJE010000070.1 GCA_024398405.1 Bacteroidaceae bacterium | reverse complement strand
CCTGTTCGGAACAAACCTCAAAATCGCAAGAAATGAATTTATAGAACCCACCTAATCAAAATAGGCATTACAGCCTGCAAAGCATGAAAGTATTGAAATTCGGGGGCAGTTCAGTCGGCAGCATCCCAGGACTACTCAACGTCAAGAAAATCGTAGAGTCACAAAACGACAAAGTAATGGTAGTGGTATCCGCCCTTGGAGACACCACCGACCACCTTATTACTATATCCAGGAAGGCCGAGCAAGGCGACAGGACCTACCTTGACGACCTCAACAGATTAGAGGCATACCATCACGAAATACTCAGCCACAAGCAATGGGCCGAAGACAATGAGCAGACATCAAGGAAAATCGATGCCTTGTTCGACGAACTCAGGAGCATCTGTCAGGGGGTATGCCTTATCAGAGACCTATCGGACAAGACACTGAACGCCATCATGAGTTACGGCGAGAGGATATCATCGAACATCGTCAGTGCCGTGCTCAGGAACGCCGTGCTCTTCGATTCACTGCAGTTCATCAAGACAGAGAAGAAGAAGGATTGCAACGTCCTCAACACGGACCTCACCTCCATGCTCATAAAGGAGCAGTTCAGTGGCGACCTGCCACAGACCTCACTCATCCCCGGATTCATCGCCACCGACACCCACTCAGACGAAATCACCAATCTCGGGCGCGGAGGTTCGGACTACACGGCAAGCATCCTCGCCGCCAACCTCAATGCTGAGGCATTGGAAATATGGACCGACGTCGATGGTTTCATGACAGCCGATCCGAAGGTCATCAACACGGCATACACCATAGAACACCTTAGCTACCACGAAGCGATGGAACTCTGCAACTTCGGTGCGCAGGTGGTGTATCCTCCGACCATATACCCGGCATGTATCAGGAACATCCCGATACTCGTCAAGAACACATACAACCCAGAAGGTCAGGGAACGATAATCATGCAGGAATGCATGGAAGAGGACCGAGCCATCAAAGGAATATCGTCAATCAACAACACGAGTCTCATAACAGTATCAGGACTTTCGATGGTAGGTGTCATCGGCGTGAACCGGAGAATCTTCACGACGCTGGCAGACAACAACATCAGCGTGTTCCTTGTCAGCCAGGCGTCATCGGAGAACAGCACATCCATCGGTGTCAGAAACGAGGACGCACAACTTGCCTCAGAGGTTCTGAACAGCGAGTTCAGCAAGGAGATAAGCACCGGCGCCATGTTTCCGATGAAAGTGGAAAAGAATCTGGCGTCAATCGCTGTTGTGGGCGAGAACATGAAACACACGCCCGGAATTGCAGGAAAGTTGTTCGGCACGCTCGGCAGAAACGGCATCAGCGTGATAGCCTGTGCCCAGGGTGCGTCGGAAACCAACATCTCATTCGTGGTGGAGAAAGACTATCTGAGGAAATCGCTCAACGTGATTCATGACAGTTTCTTCCTTTCCGAGTATCAGGAACTGAACCTGTTTATCTGTGGCATCGGAACCGTAGGTGGCAAACTGATAGAACAAATCCTCTCACAGAAGGAGAAACTGATGAGAGAGAGGAACCTGAAACTGAACATAGTCGGCATAGCCAACAGCCGGAAGGGCATATTCACCCGTCAGGGCATTGACCTTGAGCATTATCAGGAACTTCTTGACAAGAGTGCCCCATGTGACATACAGAGGCTGAAAGAGGAGGTGATTGGCATGAACATCTTCAACTCCGTGTTCGTCGATTGCACGGCCAGCAACGACGTGGCAGGGCTTTACAAGGACTTTTTCGAGCACAGCATATCCGTCGTAGCAGCCAACAAGGTCGCAGCTTCTTCTGAATACGAGAACTACGCCCGGTTGAAAGCCCTTGCCAGAAGGAAGAACGTAAAGTTCCTGTTCGAGACTAACGTCGGTGCGGGTCTGCCAGTCATAAACACGATTAACGACCTGAGCAATTCAGGAGACAGGGTACAGAAAATCGAGGCTGTGCTGAGCGGTACACTCAACTTCATCTTCAACACCATCTCAGCGGAGATTCCGTTCAGCGAGACCGTGAGGATGGCAAAGGAACAGGGCTACAGCGAGCCGGACCCACGCATAGACCTGAGCGGGAAGGACGTAATAAGGAAAATCGTCATACTGTCGCGCGAGGCCGGATACAAGGTCAATCAGGAAGACGTATTGGCAGACCTGTTCATTCCACAGGAATTCTTCAGCTGCACGACGGATGAGTTCTGGGCAGGACTGCCGACATTGGACGCAGACTTCGAGAAGCGCAGGAAGACCCTCGAAGAAAACGGCAAGCGATGGAGATTCGTCGCAAGTATGGAAGAAGGAAGGTGCAGCGTGTCACTGAAGGAAGTAGGCCAGCGTCATCCGTTCTATGGGCTCGAAGGCTCGAACAACATCATCATGCTCACGACCGAACGATATCACGACTACCCGATGCTCATTCAGGGTTATGGAGCAGGAGCAAGCGTGACGGCTGCAGGTGTCTTCGCCGACATCATGAGCATAGCAAATATCTAGTACATACTCCAACGGCAACCAGCGACAATGAGTCCGGCGAGAAAGAAACAAAAGGTATAGCGTCAATTGAGGCACATCATTATATTGGGTGACGGCATGGCCGATCACAAGGTGGAAAGATTAGGACACAAGACCTTGCTGCAATATGCAAGGACTCCTTACATGGATCTGCTTGCCCGCAATGGGCAGTGCGGACTGATGAGTACCGTTCCGGAAGGATACATGCCGGGAAGCGAAGTCGCCAACATGACCATCCTCGGCTACGACATGGATGAGGTCTATGAAGGTCGTGGACCTTTGGAGGCAGCAAGCATAGGCTATGACATGAAACCTGCCGACATGGCAATGAGATGCAACATCGTATGTCTTGAGAACGGAGTCATCAAGAACCATCACGGGAACCATCTGACTACAGAAGAAGGAACAAGGCTGATACGTCAGCTCGACAAGCAGTTAGGCAACGGAAGCATCCAGTTCTTACCAGGAATCCAGTACCGTCATCTTCTCATCCTCAAAGGCGGTTCGAAGCATGTTTTTTGCGCCCCACCCCATGACCATCCCAATGAAAGTTGGCACGACTTACTTCCTCAGGCTGAATGTGCGGAAGCGGAGAGCACGGCCCAGTTGCTCCGGGAACTGATCATCAAGTCGCAGCGAATACTGCCGGAGGGATTGTCCGTCTGGCCTTGGAGCCCTGGCTACAGACCGAGAATGACACCGATGCGCAAAGTCTTTCCAGAAATCAAGGCAGGCAGTGTGATTACAGCAGTGGACTTGATTCGTGGGATAGGCTACTACGCGGGGCTGAGACTGATTGACATACCAGGAGCCACAGGGCAGGCAAACACTAACTACGAGGGGAAGGCACAGGCCGCCATCGAAGCGCTGGAAGAAGAGGATTTCGTGTTCCTGCACCTTGAGGCGAGTGACGAGGCCGGGCATGACGGAGACCTGGATCTGAAACTCCGCACCATCGAAAACCTCGACAGCAGGATTGTCGGCCCCATATATGAAGCACTGAAAGACAAAGACGTGGCAATAGCTGTACTTCCCGACCACCCCACTCCTGTGGAAACAAGGACACATCTGGGAGAGCCTGTGCCATTCCTGCTCTGGAAGAAAGGCATAGTTGCCGACAACGTACAGCGTTTCGACGAGGAATCATGTGCCAGTGGTGTCCGAGGGCATCTGAAAGGAAACGAATTCATCAAAGCATTTATGAGCCTATGAAATACTACTCCACAAACGGTTGCGCACCGCTTGCGTCCCTTCAGGAGACAGTGGTGAGAGGTCTTGCACCAGACAAAGGTCTGTATATGCCTAAGAGCATCAGGCCTCTTCCGCAGGAATTCTTCGATGACATTCAGGATATGAGTTTCCAGGACATCGCATTCAATGTCGCATCCGCCCTGTTCGGAGATGATATTGACGGTGACGCACTTCAGGAAATCGTCTATGACACACTCAGTTTTGACTGTCCGACTGTCCAAGTGACAGACAACATCCATTCGCTCGAGCTCTTCCATGGTCCGACTTTAGCATTCAAGGATGTCGGCGCAAGGTTCATGGCCAGACTGCTCCAATACTTCATCCATGACGAGAGACAGGTGAATGTACTGGTTGCCACAAGTGGTGACACCGGCAGTGCCGTGGCCAATGGTTTCCTATGCGTCGAGGGAATCCATGTCTATGTCCTCTATCCCAAAGGCAAGGTCTCACCTATCCAGGAATGCCAGTTCACGACTCTCGGGCATAACATCACGGCAATAGAGGTTGACGGTGTGTTCGATGACTGCCAAAGGTTAGTGAAGAGTGCGTTCATGGACGGAGAGTTAAACGAGCACATGAGACTCACCTCCGCCAACAGCATCAACGTGGCACGCTTCCTGCCTCAGTCATTCTATTATTTCAATGCCTACGCCAGAATAAAGAAACTATCGGAACGAGGCGGCATCGATTTATCCCGAATCGTGGTGTGCGTGCCAAGCGGTAATTTCGGAAACATCTGCTCCGCACTGTTCGGGAAACGCATGGGACTCCCCATCAAACGTTTCATCGCTGCCAACAATGCCAACAGCGTATTCTACGAATATCTCAAGACCGGAGTCTATACCCCACGCCCATCGGTCCAGACAATCGCAAATGCGATGGATGTGGGAGATCCATCAAACTTCGCTCGCATCCTCGATCTGTACGGCAAAGACCACAAGGCAATATGCGCAGACATCAGCGGGGCGACATACACCGACAAGCAGATAGCCCAGACGATTAACGAAGTGTTCACCGCAACAGGCTATCTCTGCGACCCACATGGAGCATGTGGTTTTCGCGCACTGCAAGAAGGTCTATGCGAGGGTGAGACCGGCATCTTCTGCGAGACAGCGCATCCTGCCAAGTTCAAAGACACCGTTGAAAGCATCATAGGGTCCGAAATAGAAATACCTTCCAAACTTCAAGCATTCATGAGTGGGGAAAAACAAAGCATTACCCTCCCAAAGGACTTCAAGAGCCTCAAGGACTTACTCATGAGTAGGTGACACGTCTGACCCATAATTTGTTTTCATAGTTTTTTGGCACAAGGTAAGCGAAGCACAACCTTATCGCAAATTCTCTTTCCCACCTTGACTATTGGTGAGCGATTCCTCGATTGCTATCGGTTTGGTGTCGGTTGTAACCGAAAAGCGAGGCCGATAGCAGAAGTAGACTTGTTAACCCACCTCAAATGATTGCCTCGGGCTGAGTTGTGTTGCTCGATAACGACGACCGTCATCAACCTGCCGACCCGCCGAACAGAGCAGCGATCTGCTCCTCTGAGTAACCCTGACTGCGCATGATGGACGCCAGTTCGGTGTCACGATCCGCACGACCTTTAGCCTCGCCTTCCGCACGGCCCTTGGCCTCGCCCTCAGCAAGTCCTTCAGCAAGTCCTTCAGCAAGTCCCTCAGCGCGTCCTTTGGCCTCCTGCTTCCTTGAGTAAGACTCCCATGTCCTCTCGATGCTGA
>JAKSJE010000007.1 GCA_024398405.1 Bacteroidaceae bacterium | reverse complement strand
CCAACTCACGCTTCATCTCCATGTCAATCTCACGATAGCGAGCAAAAGCACGGCTTCCATCTGTGTGACCAGAGAGTGATGCAACAAGGCTTGGATCCTTCACTTTCAATAAGATATGCGTCAAGATGCATGAAGGAGCCAATATTCTTGATACCTTTTTGCTGCAATGAAAATTTACAAGAAATTCAGGTTGCGAATGCAGATTTCCATAGACAAATTCGTTTTTCTCAGGAAAAAACATTAATTTTGCGAGCAAAATTTGTGAATTATCGCTGTTAATGCAAGATGGGTATATATATAAATAAAGGTAATGCAGGGTTCGCCAAGTATGCAAACTGCGAATATGTTGACAAGACGGGAATGATTGCCTACATCAATTCTACGCTTGGTGGGGCAAACATGCTAACATGTGTCACCCGTCCGCGCCGCTTCGGAAAGTCCATTGCGGCAAACATGCTGTGTGCCTATTACGATAAGTCTTGCGACTCTTCTGCCCTGTTCGACCGTTTTGCCATTGCGAAGGATGCTTCATATAAGGAGCATCTAAACAAGTACCCTGTACTCTACATTGACATCACAGACTTTACAACGCAGCATGATGTGGGTAACGGCATAATCAAGAATATGCAGAACAGGGTTGCTGCCGATATTAAGAAAGAATATCCCCATATTGATTTCTCTTCATGCTCAGACCTAATGGATGTAATACTGGAGGTCAATGCGAATACCGGTGAGAAATTCATAATGATAATAGACGAGTGGGATGACATGTGCCGTGAGCTCTCAAAGAACCCAGGTCTTATGACACAGTATGTAAATCTGTTGAGACGTTTGTTCAAGAGAGGAAACACTGCCGCTGCCTTCGCTGGGGTATATATGACAGGTATTCTGCCAATCAAGAAATACGGCACACAATCGGCACTTAACGATTTCCGCGAATACTCCATGACCTGCCCTATGGCATTAGCACCATATTTTGGCTTCCTGCCTGAAGAGGTCAAGGCTCTATGCGAGAGAAAGAATATGGATTTTGACATGCTTCGCCAGTGGTATGACGGCTACAACCTTTCAAAGGTTGACTGGCAGAATGAAGAGTCAAAGCCTGAAACCATCCACATCTACAATCCAAATTCCGTGATGCGAGCCATGGATGCCAAGTCATGCGACAACTATTGGGCAAGAACGGAATCCTTCGAGTCACTGCGCCAGTACATTGACAATGACTTCGACGGCGTGAAGGATACCCTGCAATCGCTCATCGACGGCAAGCCAGTGAAAATATCCACCCTGAGCTTTGGCAATGACCTCAATGAGGTTCACAGCCGCGACGAGCTTTTCACGCTCATGGTACACCTCGGCTATGTGTCCTACAACAGCGCCGACCATACTGTGAGTTTCCCTAACCTCGAAGTGCGGATGGAGATAATCGAAGCCTTGCGCACAAGCCGCCAGCACAAGGAACTGTCGGAACTCATCAAGACATCCGACCGCCTGCTGCAAGCTACGTAGGACATGGACGAACAAGCAGTTGCCACTGCCGTTGAGTATGTGCACAATCATAAGGTCGCCCCCAACTTCTACAACAACGAGCAAGCACTCCGCTCCGTAGTACGCATGGCATACCTTACTGCCATCGATGACTATCAGGACATACAGGAACTGCCTACGGGCAAAGGCTATGCCGATATCGTCTATCTGCCACGCCCGCTGTCCTCTTATCCTGCATTGGTGATTGAACTGAAGTGGAACGAATCAACTGACACCGCCATTGATCAGATTAAGGAGCGTGACTACCCGGAGATACTGAAACCGTTCTCCGACAACATCCTCCTTGTCGGCATCAGTTATGACCTGGACAGTAAGAAACACTACTGCAAGATAGAGCAAGTTACAAAGGAATAACATCAAAGCAAGGCATACGACGGATAAAATCTACGTATGCCTTGCTGCTTAAATGCGTGGGTTATACCGCACTGTCACAGATGCCTATACTGTTCATCTTGTTGTAGAATCAGCTATTACGGCTGTAGGCATCCTTGTCCTCTGCATTCATGCACCAGCAGAATCCAAATCCCTTCACACTCTCGGGATCAAGGGTCTCCCCGTAATACTTTTCATGCAGTCTTGCGCTGTCAAGCGGCATGGCTGTCTTTGCACTGTCTTCAATACTGTGTTTTTGGCTTACATTGCGGCTGCCTGCAAGTGTGCATGGGTTAATTAAGTGGGTTATGACGAAAGAGGGGATTGCCGCACTCGCACAGTGTCTCCTGCTGAATACCCTGTATCTCCCCTCAGTCGTCAAGCAAGAACGATTTGTCAGACTACAATACCAGTCTTGTCATTCGATGTATCAGAACTGAACACCAAGTGTCATATAAGTAGTATTGAACCTCTCTTCCTTTAGGAAATCGACAAGGTCGGTACCATAGCCTATGCCGAGATAGATTTTGTTCAGGCAGATGTTCACACCAGCTTGCCATGCAGCCTGCAGACGACTGGCTGTAAAGTCACTTCCACCCATGTCATCACTGTCAAACAAGTTGCGATTGTGATGAATATAGGTTAATTTTCCTCTATAAGATGTTCTTTCATCGTATTTATCTTTTGCCCAAAGGTTACCTTTCAATGTGAGTCCCATATAAGGTGCTACTGTGAACTTAGTATGCCCGAATGTAAATCTGTAGGTAATATTGACAGGAATGGACAATGTTCCCATTCTTCCTTCATCAAAATCCAGTTTTTTAGTTTTTTCCTGTGTATCATATATAGTATATTGAAAGGCAAGACCAGCTTCGAGGAACAGAGGATGAGACTGACTGATGCTCATGCCTCTTTTATAGCCCAATGCTATTCCGTGATAATCATCCACGTTTTCATTATTCATGGCTTTTACCTGAGGATTGTACTGGATATACACTGCACTATACCCATCTTCACTCTGCGCACTTGCAGTGGTTGCGACTAACAACATCACTGCTGAAATAAGAAACTTTACTTTTTTCATTACTTTGTTTTTTTAGAAATTAATAAATATATTGTGCCCTTTGTACGTGTCGGGCGCAACTTCTGAGTTCAAGAGCTCGAACTGAATTACAAACGGTTTATAATTTTGTACCGTGATTTGTGCCTACTCCTAATGGCTTTGGCTTTTACACTGAAGGCATATTTAGCACAACAATCATAATAATCTTGAAAGACAAAATCCGCTCTTGCTCCGTATGTCAAACTATTATCCGTTTCATCTCTGAACATACTGTGACAAAGTGCTAAATTCGGATACAGGTATCCTGATAACATACATCCTTCTGATATTTTTTATAATAATTGCATTTCTAAAAGATTTTTGAACAGGCAGTACTGTGATTAGAGTATATCTTGAATTTGTAGTCGAATATTTAATAAATCACATAGCCTCTATTGTGCCCTCCGAAAAAACGTCGTCGAAGATATCCGATGCTTTTACTTCAGCGTCCCATGTATCGTCTTTGTCACCATCCATTCCGATGTCTAACGGACTGCCTGCCATCATTTCAGTATCAACACATATGGTGTATAGTGCCATCACAGGCTTGATATAATTCCTTTTCATTTTCTGAACTCCTTTCTTCCGTTAATGATTACTATTCCCCTGTAGTTGCTGCCTACAGCCTGACCGTTAAGATTGAACTGGCTTTCATTCCCGTTATCTCCTTTGTTTGCGGAGTTGATACCGGTCATTTCACCGTCGATGTTGATGTTCATTTCCTTCACTTCGTTGCCGCTGAACGTGAAATATGCACGGAACGGAGATATGGTCAATGTGCCTGTGTTGTGGTACAGCTTGCCTGCTGAGAGTGCATATACTCCGTCATCTGATGTGAAGGTCTTTGTGTCGTATGTGCCGTTGAAAGTCCAGTCTGCGGTGGTCGCAGTTCCGGCAGCAGTTGTATTGATTCCGACATTGCTTGCATTTGCAGTTCCCTCAGTGCCGTCCGCCTTGATTATATAAGGAGTGTTTGCCATTGGAGAACCAGTACTTGTGAAATTAAGTACATTTTTATTTACTGATGACAATTCATAGAATTTTATGTTACCTGCTGTAGGTGCGAACGGCAGACAGACGGTAGCGCAGTTGCCGCCGAATGTCCTCTTGTACAAAGCCTCTGTTGCGGTGAATGCCTTTGGTGCACAGAACGGATAGCCGTCGGTGAGCACAAGGCTTTCGCATACGTCACCGACTACGGCGTTTGCAGTATTTGCGATGCTCTTGCCTTTAGACACATAAACGAGAAGGTTCTTGTTGCCTGTTACAAATGTAGTCTCTCCGTCAATGCTGACGGCATTTGTAAGGTCGAGAGATGCAACATACGTATTCGTCCTGAGGGCATCGTTGTATTCGTCAATAGCTTCTGACGTGAAGTCACCGTTGAGTGTAATGGCAGCGATGTCAGGAGAGCCAATCATCACGGACACGGTATAATCATTGAGAAGTTGCTGTGTCACGTCAGGACGTGCAAGCACGATACCTCCGATGCGGATGTCATAGACACCTGCTGCGAGGTTCTCATCGAATGTCAGAGGCAGGTTGAGTATTGCTCCTTCTTCTTCGAGGAAGATTTCCTTCTTGTCAGAATATACAATCACATAATATCCGCCATCGTCCATCTTCTGTATGCTGTTGATGGTATGGTAGTTTGTATCCGTACGGTCCTCGTTAAATGTAGGTTGCGTGAATATCTTGTTGCCACGCTTGTCGATAGTATATGCCCACTCAATACCTTCTGGCAAATATACCTTGCACTCAAATGCGGTGAACTCATCGCCAGGGTTATTGAGTTCAATGGCGATAGTCTTTGCGGTAGTGCCCTCTGCAACAGTGAACGGTACAATCTCAAGTGAGTTGCCGGTTTTTGCGGTCTTCCTTGACTTCATCATTGCCATCCTTGGCTTTATGGCAGACGTGCATGAAGTCATGATGTCGATAATACCCACGATGTCGGTTACATTGATAATATCATCCTCGTTCACATCGGCAGCCTTGAAGATGAACGGACTTGGATTTTCTTGAAGCATGTAGGAGATTACAGCCACAACGTCGGTAATATTTATCATGTCGTCATCATTGGCATCGCCAAGGGTATATGTAGGAATGGTCAGCTTACTAACGGTCTTATCTATGAGTGTCTGTTCAGTATTCTTGTTTACAATCACGATGTCCATTACCATGATGTTATACACACCTGCCTCCAGTTCATTTGAGACCACTACCGGCAGGTACAGGATAGCACCGTCATTTTCAAGTATAATCTCCTTATTGTCAGAATACACGATGATATAGTAGCTGCCGTCATCCATTTGCTTGATGCTGTTGATGGTGTGATAGTTCGCATCCGTGCGGTTTTCATTGAATGTAGGCGGTGTAAGAACCTTGTTGCCGCGCTTGTCGATAGTGTAGGCCCATTCAACTCCTGTCGGAAGATATACCTTACATTCAAATGCGGTGATGTTCTCCTCTGCATTCTTAAGATTGAGCGACATGATGAGTTCCGCACCCTGTTTTGCCTCAATATCCTTTATGTACAGGACATTTCCCATCGTTGTAATGTCAGTAGTTGGCTCAAGAACAAAATCCGTAACCACTGTCACAATACAAGTTGCGGAAAGGTTGGTTCCGTCAGTTGTTGTGGCTGTAATAGTGGCTGCTCCCCTTGCCAGTCCTTCAATAATACCATCGTTATTTACACTAACGATTTCCGGATTGTCTGATGACCAAAGAATTTTTTTGTTGGAGACATTTGAAGGAGAGATTGTGACTACGAGCTGTTCTGTTTGACCTACATTTAAGTTAGTTGTTTGTTGGTTGAAGCCGATTGATGAAGTTAATATGGTAGGTTTTTTCACATGAACAAGGCAACTGGCTTCCACTTCTGATCCATCCTTTGCCACTACATTAATGTAACAATATCCCTCTGACACACCTATCACGGTTCCTGTATTTCCGACAATTGCCACATTTGGGTTTGTACTAACCCATTCAACATCTTTGTTTGTTGCATCTTCAGGGGTAACCGTTGCATGCAAAGTGCAATGTTCTCCTTCCTCGATATCAATATCTGTTTTGTCAAGTGTAATACTGCTCACATAATTAACAGGTACAGTCACAAGGCATTGTGCAGAAACGCCATTACTTGCGCTACATGTGATAGTGGAATGCCCAGATGACAATGCTGTAATAGTATTATCATTTGTAGAAACTATTGATGGGTTGCTACTTGCCCACGTTAGGGTCGTAGATGCCCCCGTCTCATAAATAACAGGAGAAAAAATATATGTGTTACCTATTGGTAGTGTTAGGCTATTTGGAATCGTAATAGATACCACCTTGGGTCTTTCAGAAACAGTCACGTGATATAGTACTTTAGCACTTCCTATGGATAATTCTTTTATTGATTTTTTACTAAAACCTGCTCCACCCTGGATAATGTAATTACCAGATTTTATAGCCTTGACTATATAAGAGCAATAATATCCGTCTTCATAGAAATCGTTATAATATGGATATCTCGTTTTTGTTCGTGATGCTTCATTTATTGAAAAGGCACTTGCATCGTCGCATTTACACGATGTACTCATACAAGTATAACCAGAATAAGAAGACTTAACATCATCCCATGGGCGAATTGTAAAAGAGTCCCCAACATAAACATTGATGTTTTTCTCAAGCACAGCATAGGCTGCCATGCCTGTCATCCACAAAATGCATAACGAAAAAGTTCGTTTTAAATGCTTCATATTGAAAAAAGGTGCCTATTGTTCCCTGATTCGGCAAAATAAAGGATTAGTAGTAGTTGAAAGACATAAAAAAAGAACGTGGGAACTTCCTTGTCGTCCGTCCCACGCATCGAGGCTCTCGCATTGCCTTATCCTGTTGAACAGACAACGTCAGAGCCCACGCCGATATGACAACGTACCACATGATGTAACAATGCCGACACGGACTGAGTCAGAGAGACAGTCCATGAGGCCGGGATACACCAATGGCTGTGATACATATCACACCCGGGTCATCTACCGTTGCTATGTTCGAGACAGGAATATGTAATTTGCGAGATTACGATGCGTCAGGAACAAAGCGCCAAGTAAACGCCTTATCTATGTCTTATTCTCACTCCCTCCCATCCTCCTCTGACGAATGGAGAACCAAGCACAGAGGCTCGGCGTGGACAGAGAATAAGGGATACCGAAATATCCGTTTGCAAAGTTAGCAAATAAAATCTGAATATATGCAAGAATTTGAGAAGAATTTTTCAGGATTCGCGTTTCGTGGTTTGTCAGGCCGTGTCGTATGATGACAAGGTGTAAGGGGTAAATGGAATGAAGGTGCATAGTAATATAAGGTGTAAGAGGAATGGCGTGGGGCGCATGGTCGGTCGCGATGGGGTAGGAGGGGGCAATCTTTTTCCCATTTCTCGCGAAAGTTATAGAGCGAAGTGCCCCCTCTGCCCCCCGAAAACATAACCAACTAACAATGGTGATGTTACGAGAAATCGGTTGACAAATTTTGACATTTGCTGGTCTGTGATGTCGGCAATGTGGGAATATGTTATTTCCCGATGCCGCACACCATCCTGTGTCTGGTCATTTTCGTGTCTTGTACTTGGCCTTCTTGAGGAAGTTGAAGCCGAGGATGAACTTGAGAGTTCCGTAAGTGTTGGTGAGGCCGAACTTCTCCTCTCGATAGGAATAGGTGTGTAGGTCGAGCACGAGTCCTGAGAAGTACTTGGTGTTGTTCCAGAACAGGCTTGTCCTGAAGAACAGGTCGGAGCTGATCTGGTCGAGCACGCTGTAGTCGTAGTCGTTGCTGAGGACGTTGCTCTTGCGATATCCCAATGTCGGTATTACTGAGACCGCAAGTAGGCAGTTTTTCGCGAAGGGCCAGTTGTAGCTGTAGCCGAGACTTATGCCGTAGTCGGTGTAGTTGACTTTGTCGAACAGCAGTGTCGTGTCTATCTGTGCCGCTATGCCGGGGTCAAGCATGTCCTTGTCGAAGTTAACATCCATGTCGTTGTATGACACACCCGCCATGAACGTTCCGGCAGCCTTCCTCTGCACTGCGTTCTCCCCGAATGCCGCTGGCCATGAGTAGTGCCGGTTGTTGAAGATGTAGTGTGCGTTGAAGCCGAAGCATCTGGACCTCAGTCCGGAGAAGTGGGTGTCGCCGTCCAGTTTGACTCCTGTGATGTTGGTGAATTCCGCGCTCTTGCCAGATCGGAATGTATAGACTTCGGCGATGATGCGTGCCGTGTTGAGCATGAAGACGTTTCTGTAACCGTTACCGTTCGACTGTGACGAAGACTTCCCGATGTCCTCGAGGTTCCATGAGTGTCCGAAGCCGAACGGTCCCCAGTAGATGTAGGCTCCGATGGATAGCGGATTGCCTGACTGTAGGGTCATGTTCTTCCTCTCGTTTGAGAAAGTGGAGCTCATGTAGTAGTAATCATGGAAATAGCTCAGTTCGGCTTGTGTGGTGAACTCATACTTCTGTGGTGTTATGTATGTGGTGTCGCATCCCTGTAGGAACTCCGTGATTTTGTCCATGGTGTTGATTGCCCATGTGAGCGGCTTGAACGGCTTTTTGCCGTTCTGTTCGGTCAGTGATGGCCAGGCGGCGATGGAGTCGGTCGCCTGTCCCCATGCCGATGCTGATAGAGCCGTCATTACGGCCATGATGTATATGTGTCGCCTCTTGCTCAATTCTGAATCAGTATCTTGTCCATCACCCAGTTGGCTCCTGTGGCGCTGACGGAGGTGCAGTCGCATTTCTCGCCGCCTCGCAGGTCGGCGACTATCTTCTCGATGAGCGGCAGTTGTACGTGTGGCGGGTTCGGGATGATGAACTCCTGACGGCCGTCCCGCGTGTGTAGCGCCACTGGCGTGTAGTCGAACACGGAGAAGCATATCATTCCTTTGTCGCCGAAGATCTCGATGCGGTCAGTCCGGGCGGAGTCGTGAGCCACGAAGCACCAGCTGCCAGAGCCTGTGAGTCCGTTGTCGAACTTGAAACAGGCGTTGATTGTGTCCTCCACCTCATACAATCCCAGCATGTTCATGCCGTAGCCCTCAGCTTCGATGATGTTGCCGAACATGTACTGCAATAGGTCAATCTGGTGTGACGCGAGGTCGTAGAAGTATCCGCCGGCGCCGGCTATGTCGGGCTGCAGGCGCCATGGCAGGTTCTTGGTGTTGTAGTCGAGTTCCCGGGGCGGTACCGCGAAGCGTATCTGTACGTTCAGTATCTTGCCGATTGCCCCCGACAGAGCCAGTTCCTTGACTTTCTGGAAATAGGGCAGGTAGCGGCGGTAGTATGCGACGAAGCAGGGGATGCCGGTCTCCTCGGAGAGTTTGTTGACCCTCAGGCAGTCCTCGTAGCCGGATGCCAACGGTTTCTCGACATAGGCAGGCTTTCCCGCCCTGAGAGCCATCATGGAGAAGGTGGCGTGGGATGACGGTGGTGTGGCGATATAGACGGCGTTGACGTCGGGATTCTCGATCAGTTCTATGGGGTCGTTGCAGTAGTGGCGTATTCCGTGCCTGTGGGCATAGGAACGCGCCTTCTCCTTGTCGCGACTCATCACAGCCGTGACCTCCGAGCCGGACACGAGGCTGAAAGCCGGTCCGCTTTTCTTTTCGGTCACTTCTCCGCATCCAATGAAGCCCCAACGTACGTTTTTTAGTGGTTTCATCCCAATCTTTTTGTTTTGCGCTTGCAAATGTAGTACTTTTTTGTTAAATTTGCAATTTGGTATGGAGCGAATTTGAAAATGGGAGTGAAAAATGGCATATATCTCAGCGAACGAGGCACAAAAAGTGGCTTCGTGGCACGTCGTTCCGTCGTGTGCCTGCTGATTGCCCTCCTGTCGTTGGGTCCGCTGAGGTCTGTGGCCCAGTACGGTGATTCCCTGACCATAAGCATCGTGACATGCGCCCCGGGTGATGATATGTACACTTTGTTCGGCCATACCGCCATACGGGTCAGGGAAGCGCGCGCCACGGACTCGCTCCGCACCGGCTACACGGAGGTGTGTGACTGGATATTCAACTACGGCGCTTTCAACTTCCGTTCCGACAGGTTCGTGTATCGTTTCCTGAAGGGTGAGACCGACTACGTCCTTGCCGCTGAGCCAAGCGGCATGTTCTTCGGCGACCTCGGAAAGGAAGGCCGGCTTGGCATCGAGCAGGTGCTCAACCTGAACCGAAGTGAGAAGAGACGGGTGTTCGACTTCCTCAAGCATAACATACTTCCCGAGAACCGTATGTACCGATACAACTGGCTCTACTATAACTGCACCAACCGCGCCAAGGAAGTCATAGAGAATGCCGTCGAGGGTAGGGTGGAGTACCGTGCGCCCGGCGCACCGCGTTCCGCACGGGAGATTCTCGGCGACTACACCAAGGTCAACTCATGGATTACGTTCGGGCTGGACCTGATACTCGGAAGCGAGATTGACAGGCTCCTCGACACGAGAGATGCCCGTATGTTCATTCCGCAGGTGTATCAGCATGAGCTTGACAGTGCCGTGATAGTGGCGGATGACGGAAGCGAGAGGCCGTTGGTCTCGGAGGTGCTCTATCCAGTCTCCGGGCGTGAGTGCGGCCGGGAGGATCCGGTGGACCAGCCCCTTGTGCTGATGATAGTCATGCTTGCGGCGGCCTTTGCGGCATCGGCACTCGAGATGCGCCGTGGCAGGATATTCGTCTGGATTGACGTGTCGGTAGTGGCTCTGATAGGACTGGCGGGATGTCTCGTGGCCTTTCTCTTCTTCCTGTCGGACCATCCGGGGACATCCACGAACCTATGGGTGATTGTCTTCAATCCGCTGGTGCTCGGACTGATACCTCTGATAGTGAGAAGGCGCAGGAATACCGCGCTGCTCTGGGGCTTGTCTCTGCTGTTGCTGTGTCAGGAACTGGCTTTGTTCCTCTCAGGCCAGCATGTGAACGGGGCTATGCATTTTTTGGTATGTATTTTGTTCGTGAGGATAATGAGCTGGATGATAACCGGCAAAGTGTCAGGAATAAGAAAATAATGATAAATAGATAAGAATATGGGATTTAATGATTTTATGACCGCACTGTTCGGCAACAAGGCACAGAGGGATATCCGTGCCATCAGGCCGGTAGTGGAAGAAGTGAATAGGATATATCCACAGTTCGCCGCCTTGACGAACGACGAGCTCAGGCAGAAGACGCGTGAGATCAAACGTGAGGTCCAGGAGTGCGCTACGGAATTGCGCAAGGAAATCGACGAGGTGAAAGCTCAGATCGAGAAGACCGAGATACAGAACCGCGCGCCGTTGTTCGAGAAGGTTGACAAACTCGAGGAGGAAGTGCTCAAGGCCTTTGACAAGAAACTGGACGAGATACTTCCGACCGTCTATGCGATAGTGAAGGACACCTGCCGCCGTTTCCGTGAGAACCCGAATCCGGAGGACGGTCTTACCCTGACCGCCACCGACTTCGACCGCGATGCCGTGGGGCGTTACCATGGCATCATGGAGATTAAGGATGACAAGGTGGTCATCCACGAGGTGTTCGACGGTGCGCCTAACATTTGGATACCATACGACTGCCAGCTGTTCGGCGGCGTGGTGCTGCATCAGGGAAAAATCGCCGAGATGATGACGGGTGAGGGTAAGACACTGACGTCCATCCTCCCAGTCTTCCTCAATGCCCTGACGGGTAATGGAGTCCACGTGGTCACGGTCAACGACTATCTCGCGAAGCGTGACTCCGAGTGGAACTCGCCAGTCTTCCTGTTCCACGAGATGAACGTCGATTGCATCGACAAGCACCAGCCCAATTCACATGCCCGCCGTGAGGCATATCTCGCCGACGTGACATACGGTACGAACAATGAGTTCGGTTTCGACTACCTCCGTGACAACATGGCGATGAAGCCGGAGGACCTGGTTCAGCGCAAGCATAACTTCGCCATCGTCGATGAGGTGGACTCAGTGCTGATTGACGATGCCCGGACACCGCTCATCATCTCCGGTCCCGTGCCTAAGGGTGATGACCAGATGTTCGAGCAGTTCTGTCCTTACATCGAGAAACTGGTGGAGGCTCAGAAGAAACAAACCACGCAATACCTCTCGGAGGCAAAGAAACTGATTGACTCCGACAACGACAAGGATGTGGAGGCGGGTTTCCTCTCGCTCTTCCGCGCATACAAGTCACTGCCTAAGAACAAAGCCCTCATCAAGTATCTCTCAGAGCCAGGAGTCAAGACAGGTCTTCTGAAGATAGAAGAGGTGTATATGGAGAACAACAACCGCCGTATGCCGGAGGCGACCGATCCGCTCTTCTTCGTCGTTGACGAGAAGCAGAAGTCGGTAGAGATGACGGACAAGGGCAACCAGCTCATCGCCTCGATCGTGAACGATGACGATTTCTTCGTGCTCCCTGACATAACTACCCAGCTCTCACAACTGGAGTCCTCTGGACTGCCGGAAGAGGAACGTCTGCAGAAGAAGGACGAACTGCTTCAGGACTACGCGGTGAAGAGCGAGCGCGTCCATACGATGCAGCAGCTTCTCAAGGCATATACCATGTTCGAGATTGATGATGACTATGTCGTCATGGATGGCGAGGTGAAGATTGTCGATGAGCAGACCGGCCGTATCATGGAGGGGCGCAGATGGTCAGACGGTCTGCATCAGGCAGTCGAGGCCAAGGAAAGGGTGAAGGTGGAGGCCGCCACCCAGACATATGCGACAATCACGCTCCAGAACTATTTCCGTATGTACCACAAACTGGCGGGCATGACCGGTACCGCCATCACCGAGGCCGGTGAGTTCTGGGATATTTATAAACTCGATGTGGTCGAGATACCTACCAATGTCCCTGTCATAAGGAACGACATGAACGACCGGGTCTATAAGACGAACCGCGAGAAGTACAAGGCAGTCATCGAGGAGGTGGAACGCCTCGTCGCCGAGGGACGTCCGGTGCTCGTGGGCACGACCTCAGTCGAGATCTCACAACTCTTGTCGAAGATGCTCGACATGAAGAAAATCCGTCACAACGTCCTCAATGCCAAGTTGCATGCCCGTGAGGCAGACATCGTGAAGGACGCCGGTCAGACCAGCACCGTCACCATCGCGACGAACATGGCGGGTCGTGGTACCGATATCAAACTCTCGCCAGAGGTCAAGCAGGCAGGTGGTCTCGCCATCATAGGCACCGAACGCCATGAGAGCCGCCGTGTTGACCGTCAGCTCCGAGGCCGTTCCGGCCGACAGGGAGACCCGGGCTCGTCTGTGTTCTATGTGTCACTCGAAGACAAACTGATGCGACTCTTTGCCGGAGACCGTATCTCGAAGGTCATGGACCGTCTTGGCATTGAAGAGGGTGAGGTGATAGAACACTCGATGATCAACAAGTCCATCGAACGTGCCCAGAAGAAGGTCGAGGAGAACAACTTCGGTGTGCGTAAGCGACTGCTCGAGTACGATGACGTGATGAACAAACAGCGTAAGGTGATCTATGAACGCCGACGCCATGCCTTGATGGGTGAGCGAATCGGCATGGACATCTCCAACATCATCTGGGATCGTGTGAGCAAGGTGATTTACAACAATGACTTCGTGGGTTGCAAGGAAGACTTCCTCAGACTGTTTGCCATGGAGGTGCCGTTCACGAGTGTCGATTTCGAGACGGCCAACAAGGATAAGCTGTGCGACAAGGCCTATGACAGCGTGCTTGAGCATTTCAAGGCACGTGGTGAGCGTGTGGCAGCCAACGCATGGCCTGTGATAAAGGACGTATATGAGACTCGTGGCGCTCAGTACGAGAATATCCTCGTGCCTCTGACCGACGGGCGCCGGAACTACCAGATCGCCGTCAACCTTCGCGAGGCATACGAAAGCAAAGGCAATAACATCTTCGTAAATTTCGAGAAACTCATACTGCTACACATCATCGATGAGGCATGGCAGGAGAACCTACGTCAGCTTGACGAACTGAAACATTCCGTCCAGAACGCCAGCTACGAACAGAAAGACCCATTGCTTATCTTCAAGCTTGAGTCCGTCAACCTCTTCGACAATATGATCAACGAGATCAATGATGGTACTATCTCCGTCCTTATGCGCGTGTCGCTCCCGGTGGTGACTACGGAACAGGAAGCCGCCGCTGACGAGAAACGTCAGCAGGCGCGCCAGACCAGTCAGCAGGTACGGGAGACACGTCAGGATTATAATGAGCCGTCGGAGGTCCAGAAAGCAATGCAACGTGCTGCGGGCGGTGACACGCGCGCCCGTCAGGCAAACCAGCCGGTCGTGAACCATGGACCGAAGATAGGCAGGAATGACCCTTGCCCATGTGGCTCAGGACTCAAATATAAGAATTGTCACGGTAGGGGCGTTGTGTGACACTCACCGACACCCCCTCGGAAAACAACACGGAATCCAAAAATGGGCTTCTTTTAGCCTGATTTTTGGATTCTTTATTTTGTGGAGTCGTTTTTTTTTGCTAAATTTGCGTCATTATAGTGGGTGGACGGATAATCCGATGATGTGGGGTGATTCGGACGCTGAGACCAAAAAGACATTAATCACATAAATACAGAAAATGGAAGTATTAGATCAAGACCGGATTATTAAAGTTGACATCAACGAAACCATGAAGTCGTCGTATATCGACTACTCCATGTCGGTGATTGTCGCACGCGCTCTGCCTGATGTCAGAGATGGATTCAAGCCTGTTCACCGCCGAATTCTCTTCGACATGCTTGAACAGGGTATCACAAGCGATAAAGCAACAAAGAAGAGCGCCCGCATAGTCGGTGACGTACTTGGTAAGTACCACCCACATGGCGACTCTTCTGTCTATGGAGCCCTTGTCCGTCTTGCTCAGCCTTGGGCGATGCGTTACACTCTGGTCGATGGTCAGGGTAACTTCGGCTCGGTGGATGGAGACGGCGCTGCTGCTATGCGTTATACAGAGGCGCGTCTTACGAAACTGGGTGAGGCGATGATGGATGACCTGTATAAAGACACAGTGGATTTCCAGCTCACCTATGACGACTCGAACACAGAGCCGACGGTTCTCTCCACACGAATCCCTAATCTGCTCGTCAACGGAGCCACCGGCATTGCCGTGGGTATGGCTACCAATATACCGACTCATAATCTTGGCGAGGTGATTGACGGATGTGTGGCGTATATCGACAACCCTGATATTGACACCGACGGCCTGATGCAGTACATCAAGGGTCCGGACTTCCCTACCGGCGGCATCATCTGTGGCATCGACGGAATCCGCGAGGCATACGATACCGGCCGAGGCCGGATAGTCATCAGGTCGAAGACGGATTTCGAGACCGACGGTCAACATGAGAAAATCATTGTCAACGAGATTCCGTACAATGTGAACAAGGCAGAGCTGATACGCCGTATTGCTGACCTTGCCAAGGAAGGTAAGGTGGAGGGAATCAGCAATGTCAATGATGAGTCGGACCGTGAGGGAATGCGTATCGTCATTGACCTGAAGAAGGATGCCAACAGCAGCGTCGTGCTTAACAAACTCTTCAAGATGACGGAACTGCAGTCCAGTTTCTCAGTCAACTGCATCGCCATCGTCAAGAAACGTCCTCGCACACTCTCCCTTAAGGACTGCATACAATGTTTCGTGGAACATCGTCACGATGTCACGATACGCCGTACGAGGTTCGACAAGAAAAAGGCAGAGGAACGTGCTCATATCCTCGAGGCACTCATCGTAGCCAGTGACAACATAGATGAAGTGGTACATATCATCAAGTCCTCAAAGAACCCGGGTGAAGCCCAGGAGAATCTGCGCTCACGTTTCGGATTCGACGAGGCTCAGGCAAAAGCGATTGTCGATATGCGTCTCGGTCAACTCACCAACCTCATGCAGGACAAACTCCGTGCGGAGTATGACGAACTGAAAAGACTCATCGCCTATCTCCAACAGATACTCGACGACCCTGAACTCTGCAAGAAGGTGATGAAGGATGACCTCATCGAGGTGAAGGAGAAATACGGTGACGACCGCAAGACATACATCGATCCTCGTGGAAGCCAGAACTTCAACCCGGAGGATTTCTATGCGGATGATGCCTGCGTGGTCACTGTCTCTCATCTTGGATACATCAAGCGCACTCCGCTGGTTGAGTTCCGCACTCAGGCGCGTGGTGGCGTGGGAAGCCGTGGCGGTTCCGCGCGTGAGGCTGACTTCCTTGAGCATATCTATCCGGCTACCGGCCACAACACCATGATGTTCTTCACACAGAAGGGACGTTGCTATTGGATGAAGGTCTATGAAATACCGGAAGGCTCAAAGACATTCAAGGGACGCGCCATACAGAACCTGCTGAACATTGACTCCGATGACAAGGTGACTGCGTTCATCTGTATCAAGGATATCAATGATCAGGAGTTCGTGAAGAACCATAACCTCGTGTTCTGCACCCGTGAGGGTATGATAAAGAAGACAGCCTTCGAGAACTACTCACATCCTCGCAGCACTGGACTTATCGCTATCGTGCTCCATGACGGTGACGAGGTCGTCGATGTGCTGCTCACCAGTGGCCACGACGAGATTCTCGTAGCCAACAGGAACGGCCGCGCTATCCGTTTCAACGAGGAGCGTGTGAGGGTAATGGGACGTGGCGCAGCGGGAGTAAAGGCCATGAAACTCGATGACGATGGTGACGACCGAGTGATCGGCATGATCTCGATGAGTAAGCCTGAGGGTTTCCCGGAGGAACCGACAGACGAGCAGATTGCCGAGATGGAGAACGATCCTTCGTTCCCGACAGTCCTTGTCCTTTCCGAGCAAGGCTTCGGAAAGCGCAGCTCAATCTTCGAGTACCGTATCACCAACCGCAACGGCAAGGGCGTGAAGACCATCAACGTAACGGAAAAGACAGGAAAACTGGTGGCTATCAAATCGGTGACTGACAGTGATGACCTTATGATCATCAACAAGAGCGGTGTGACCATCCGTCTGGCTCTATCCGTGGTACGGACTCAGGGACGCGCGACACAGGGCGTGAAGTTCATCGACCTGAAGAAACGCAACGATGTGATATCATCAGTATGCAAGGTTGACCACGAAGACAACCCTGATGACCTCTTCGAACAGACTCAGCCAGATAATCAGACAGAATCAGTGGCTGATGCTCCGCTGGATAGTGAACAACAGACAATCGATAGTTAATTTGTAAATCAAAAAGTTATGAAAAAGATTCTTTTAGTATCGTTCGCACTGATGCTTACGGTGGGTGCGTTCGCACAGAAGGCTAAGAAGTCAACTGCTAAGAAAGACCTTGTGAAGGCTGAGCAGTTAGTCAATGCAGGCATCAACGACCTGAAGGCCAATCCGCCTGTATATGATAAGTTCTATGAGGCTTGGACTCTGCTTGAGAACTGTATGCAGGACTCTCTCACAAATGAGGAAGTGAATACGTGGATGCTTGCAGGTCGCTGTCAGGTGTTCTTCATGAACAAGATGATTAACGAGCGTTCCTCCAACAACGGCCAGTTCAAGGATGTCAACGCATTCTTCGACAATCAGGAAAAACTCGTGACTTATTTCTGCAAGGTTGACGAGCTCACAAAGCGTCCTCCTGTATTTGGCAAGGGCAGACCAAAGTTCATCAACCCTGAAGAGGTCAAGAAGAACCATACGCTCGCACTCCAGAACGCCAAATCACCTCGTGACAACTTGCTCATCGCAGGTAACATGCTCATGGAAAAGGATCCGGCATTGGCACGCCATTATCTTGACATCTACTTCAAGACTGTGAATGAGCCGCTTTTCGCTGAGCTGAACCTTGCGGAGACGGACTCGATGCTTCCAGAGGCGAACCTGTTCTACGCTATGTCTCTCATGAAGGAGGCTAAAGTGGCGGATGACACATTGAAGGCCATTACTTATCTTGAGAAAGCCATTCCTTCGAAGAAGAACGGTCAGGCCGTGCTCGTTCAGCTCATGCAGATATACCATGCGAAGGGTGACATGACCAACTGGGCGAAGTACTGTCAGATGGGTGTCGATAACTATCCTACGGAACCGGCATTCCTCGTGAACTTCCTTAACCATCAGATGGCTGAACAGAACTGGTCAGAGGCTCTCAAGTACAGTGACCTCCTTATCGAGCGTTTCCCTGACAAGGATTATGGTTACTACCAGAAAGGTGCCGTCTATTATCAGCAGAAGGAATATGTGAAGGCTCTTGAGGCATTCCGCAAGACCGTGGAGGTCGCACCGGAGAGCGTTGACGCATGGGCCGGCATAGGTAACTCCGCATGGATGCTCGCACAGAACAACGCTTCTGACAAGGCACTCTCTAAGAAATATTACACAGAGGCGATAGAAGGCTATGAGAAGGCTCATGAGATAGCACCGGACCGCTCGGATGTATGGGGCTATCCTCTTTACGCCATCTATAACAACTCTGGTAATGTGGCCAAGGCAAAACAATATCAGAAATATGGTAAATAACAACGCGTGTCTCAGTGCGGATGTCGTACTTGACGTCAGGCCGCACTGGGCTTCACACCATTAAGGTGGGTTCTGGATATTCGGTGTGTTTTTAGAGTCCATCCAATAAAAGAAAACCGTCTAAGTCAGTGCGCTTAGACGGCTTTCTTTTATTGGATGTGTCAGAAACTCACGAGGACTCTTGCGTTTATCGTTCTGCCCGTGAGGTAGTTCGGTACGGCATACTGGTGGTTTGTGATGTCGGTCACCCAGTAGTAGCTGTTCACGTTCGATATCCCGAGTATGTTGAAAGCGTCAAGACCTATCCACATGTCCTTGACGAAGGATAGGTTTCTCTTCCATTCCCTGTCAGAGCGAAGCAGGCAATATGAGATGCCTAAATCCACACGTCTGTAGGCAGGAAACCTGAACGGCTTGTCCTCGATTTCCTTGAATGGCGCACCGAAAGGGAGGCCGCTGGCGTAGTGGCCTTTCACGCTGACTTTCCATCTGTCAGTGCCGGGGAAGTAGTCGGAGAAGAACATCCCAAAATTCAGCCTCTGGTCTGTCGGTCGTGGACTCCATGTGCCATTGATTTTCTCCTCTGTCTTCATCACACCGATGCTGACCCATGAGTCAGTTCCTGGCACGAACTCTCCGTAGAGTTTCATGTCCAGTCCGAGTGCATAACCCTCTGCACAGTTCTCACCGGCATAGACAACCCTGACGTTATCGACCTTGTAAGGTACGAGGTCGGAGAGGACCTTGTAGTATAATTCCGCAGTAGCCTTGAAAGGACGGTCATTGACCCTGAACTTGTATTCGCTTCCAAGTACGAAATGAACTGACTTCTGTGACTTGATGTTTTTGTTAAGCAGTACTGACGAGTTGCCGTTGACAACCACGGTGTCCTTCAGTTCCTTGTAGAACGGCGCTTGGTAATAAAGGCCTGTTGAGAACCTGAACACAAGGTCCTCGTTCTTTGCGGGTATGAAAGCCAATGAGACTCTTGGTGAGAAGATTGTCTCTGAATTGTAGTCCCAATGCGCGAGCCTTGCCCCGTAGTTCACTACCAATTCACCTTCCGGATACATTTTTATCCACTTGTCCTGAACATACGTCTCAAATCGGTTGCTTGATATTGAGTTGCCGGAAGACAGGTTATAGACCAGGTCCAGTCTGCCCGGATGGCGAGGTAGTGAATAGCCGGCCGAGTCGCGCATTTCCCATTCCCTCACCGTCTCGTCGATGTTCTCGTGTTTCAGTAGCAGTCCGTAGTTGATGTCGTGGCCGGTGAAACGGTTCCTGCCTGAGAGACCGAACGACTTGACTGTGGCGGTCAGCCTGTTTCTGGCGTGCTGCTTGTATGTTCCGATACCGAGTGCATTGGCCTCATCATAGCCGTCTGCCGTCAGCCAGTATTCGCCTTGAATGTCGAAAGTCTCGTTCTCCTTGGTCTGGAAAGCAGACGCATTCAGTGACAGACTGTTCAAGTCGTTGAACTTATATGTGAGTGACAGCGACCCGAATACAGTCTGGAACTGGTCCTTCTCCGTTCCGTCGAAATACACCTTGAATGCCTTCACGTCTTCCTGGGTACCGAATTTCGTCTCTCGCTCCTGCGGTGTGAAGTCATAGTCATTGCGTGCGATGTTGCCTATGATATCAACCGTCCATCTCTGGTTCGGACTCCATGACAAGTAGGTCTGGTAGTCGAAGTCCTTAGGCTCATATTCACCTTTCGTGTCTGTGGTAGTCAGCAGGTTTTTCATCGTCTTGTACCTGAAGGCGTTCGTCCAGCTTACTTTCTGGCTTCCTAAGCCTATATATGCACTGGCGCCGAGCAGGCTTGCGCTGACTGATGCTTCCGCCTTCTTGACTTTTTTGTATGTGATGTCGAGGACAGACGACATCTTGTCACCGTACTTCGCATCGAAACCTCCGGCTGAGAAACCGATCTTCTCCACCATATCAGGATTGATGATCGAGAGTCCTTCCTGCTGGCCTGAGCGTATGAGGAGCGGACGATAGACCTCCGTTCCGTTAAGATAGACACTGTTCTCGTCGAACGAACCGCCTCTTACGTTATATTGGTTTGAGAGTTCGCTGTGCGTGCTCACGCCTGCCTGGGTAGCGATAATCTGTTCCACTCCCTGACCCGAGGCGTTGCCCATGTGCTTCATGGCGTCCATGTTGACGTCCGACATGGTGTTCGTCTGTCTGCGTATCTCCTTGACTTGCACCTCCTGTAACTCAATTTCGAGTTTCGGCAGCATGATGTCTATTCTGACTGTGTCTGTAGGGTTTTTCAGTACGCGCTTTCTCGTCTGGTAGCCAAGTGTCTGGAATACCACCACGACTGAGTCTGTCGATTTGCATGTCAGTGAATACCTGCCTTTCAGGTCCGCATAGGCATTGACCACCTGGCCTTCGACTGAAACTAATGCCAGTTCCAGCGGTGCTTTGGTATCATCCGTGATAGTTCCCCTAATCGTCACCTGCTGAGCCTGTATCCTCATTGAATGCAGGGCGCACAACACCAACAAGCATGCAAACCGCTTTGCACGCATGAGGGTAGGGGAGAAGTTCTTTCCTTTTGCCATTATCCTAATAACGGAAAAAACTGATGATTATTATATTTCCCACAGACAAAATATGTCTGGACTATTGTCCATTCATGACTGTGTGTCCATAAGCAAAAAGGTGGCTCCTTAACAGAGAACCACCTTTTATTGTATATGTACATATTCAATCAGAAGAATTTGTATCTGGAGTCTGTGACGTCAGCCTTGAGGTACAGGGTGTTGATGACGTTGTTTATTGCGAAACGCATAAGGGTGTTTGACACATTGGTTTTCTCAGCCTTCGCATCGAATTTCATACCTGCGTTCTTCTTGTCGAGAACCTGAACCATGAACACACCGTTCAGACCTTTGGCAGCGGCGCTTACCTGACCCTTCGCCGTCTTTGCCGCAAGAGCACATACAATCGGCTCTTGGGAACTTGTAGTCATCACGTATGGTGCAGATGCGAATGTCACGGTGTGCAGAGTGTCAACCGATGCATCCTTCAAGGTCTTGACGGCACTGAGAGATTTGGCGTCCTTCAGTTGTGCAAGTATCTTCTCCGCCTTCTTGTCAGCGAGAACCTGCTGCTTGAGGATTTCGTTCAGTTTCTCAACCGAACGGTAGCCCTTTGGGTTGACGTCTGTGAGTGCTACCACGAGGAGGTGGTCGTTGTCACCGCATTCATAGAGTGGAGATACCTCACCGACCTCAGCCTCGTCGAACGCCCACTTGAGGGCGTCATGGGTGCTGTGGATGTTGGCTACACCATGAGCGGAACTTACGAGGTCTGTGCTTTCAAGCACCTGATAGCCCTCCTTGGCTGCATTTGCCTCGATTGATTCGAGGGTCTTGTTGGCAGCGAGGAAAGAACTGAACTTGTTGTATTCGTTGTTGTATGTCTCGTCAGTGAAACGGTTCTCCTTGACGATGCTTGCCACGTTGTATTTTGTGATTGGATTCTTTGTGTCGAGCACCTGAATGATGATGATGTTGCCGTTGCTGAGTTTCACCTGCTGTGCAGTACCTACTGCGGTATTGTAGATGGAGCTGATGAACAAAGCGTAGTCGGCATCTACATTGCCTCTTTCGTAGTCGGCTGTTGAGATCCATGCTGAGTCGCCTTCCTGACCGTAGTTCTTTGCGATGGCCTTGAAGTCACCACCTGCGTTGATGGCATTGAGTATGCTGTCAGCCTTTTCCTGAGTCTTGGCTACGTCTTCTGCGCCTACGCCAATCTGACGGAGGAGGACGGAGTCTGGCTGTTGTGTCTTGTCAAGAACCTTGAATGTGAAGTAGCAGTTAGTGGCGATGTCGAATGCGGCAGGAACTGTCTGGCCTACTGCCGTTGAGTCGAGTGCGTCTGCTATCATTGCAGGGAACGCATCCTTGCTCTTGAGGATGTTGGAGTAGGCGATGAGTGAGGCGGACTGACGAACCACATTGCCGGCGCTCTCGTTGTCTGTTGCCTCCTCAAGTTTCGCCTGATAGTCCTTCACTGATGACAGGGTGGCTTCTTTGTCCTTGTCGCTTGGCACGATGGCAACGGAGATGTACTTCACATTGCGGGTCTCTACGCTCTGCTTGTATGCCTCTTTGCGTTCGTCGTACTTTGCCTTGAGCTCCGCGTCAGATACCTCGATGTCTTTGTCATCGATGCTTGAGAACGGAACGGCAGCCACAAGCACTTCGTATTGCTGGTTTTGTGCGTCGAAGTTCATCTTGGCCTCCACGCTGTTCGCTGTGAGTGCCTTTGACATGAGGACTTGGTATTTCTGAGTGTAGAGGTCGTCACGTATGGTGCGCTGTGCGAACAGGTAGTACTTGTAGATTTTCTGATAGACATCCGGAATTTCCTGGTTAGCATCTTTCATTGACTGGTAGCTTGTGAGGAACTGCTGGACGGCAGCGAAGTCGTATTTCCCGTCTTGCCCCATGAATGCCGGAATCTGGAGCATACGGTTCGCACCGCTCTGGAGAATCTGGGCCACCTCGTCATCTGTTACCTGAATGCCGAGTTTCTCGCACTCGTCCTGGATGAGCTTGTTCTGTACGTAAGTCTGCCATACCTCATCTTTGATGCGGTTCTGCACATCCTCGCCTGATGACTGCTGACCCACGATCTCGTAGTAGTTTGTGAGGTCGTTGACCAATTCGTTGTAGTCCTGGATGGAGAGAGCCTCACCCTGAATTTCACCTACCTGTTGCTTGGACTGGTTCACCAGTCCTTCGCATCCCTTAAACAAGTCTCCTGCTACGAAGCAGAACAAAGCCACTGCAATGATTCCTACAAGCAGCGGACCATGTGATCTGATCTTTGATAATGTTGCCATTTCTTTGTTTTGTTATTGTTGTATTTCGAGTTATATGCACTTTAAGCGTACAAAGGTAGCATTTTTTTTTCATACATACACAATGATGCAGGGAAAAAATGCCGTTTTCGGTAAACTTTTCCCTGCATTCCGTGTTTTGGATGATAAAACGGAGCCTTTGTCATCAGACTATCGCCTCAGCCCCTGACCGCGGTCGGTATGTCCGCGAACACAGTGAAGGTGGGTTCAGCCTTTTCATCATCAGTCGCCGAGGGTTATCATCGTTGTTCCCATGCCACTATTCTCGTGAGCCCTTGCCGATCAGGACTTTCTTGCCTGAACGGATGTAGATGCCCTGCGTCGGGGTGCTGACCGACCGGCCCTGCAGGTCGAAGAGAACAGCCGTTGACGAATCTCGGTTAGTCGGGTTCGTGATGTCAGTTTCCTCGTTTACTCTGAGGATGATGTCGGTTATGCTTCCGCCGTTGCTGATGATGAGGTTGTTGCTGTCTGTATTGCCCGCTGGGTCGATGCAGTTCCAGTCGATTTTGAAGCGCATCATGTATTCACCCTCCTTCGCCGGGGCTGTGAACGACGGCAGGCTCCCAACTCCGCAGTCTTGTGCGGCGGATGCTCCTTTAGAGTTCTTGCCGGCATAGTAGGTGAAACTGACTATCTCGTCATCAGTTGATTTCGTGACGTCGAACTGTTTGTTCTGGTTCAGGTCGATATATACGTATGAGTGCATCCACGATCCTTTCCAGTTGACTGACGGAGTGACGATTTCCCCTGGTGCGCAAGTGAACACGTCCTCAAGCTTCTGGTAGGGTTTGTGGTTCTGGTTGACAGATGCGGTCTGCTTGTCACTGCCGATGGCTATGCCCACGCTGTTCAGGTAGCGGTCGGAACGTGAGGCGTTGGCGTCTTTGTCGAATGAGACGTTGTAGTCGGGAACGTCAATCACTACAGTCGCGGTAGCCTTCATGCCACCGTCCTCAGTCGTTGCCGTGATGGTGCAGGTACCCTTCTTGAGTGTCTTCATCAGGCCGGTCTTGCTGTCTATGGTCGCAACAGATGGGTCGGAGCATTCCCATGCCACCGCTTTGTTCCATGCGTTGAGGGGACTGATGTGCGCCACCGGGATGAAGTCATGGTTGACGCTGAGCTCGTATAAATCCTTGTCGAGACTGATGTGCTCCACCCTGACAGCCTCGGCGTCTCCCTCCGCACCACTGAACACGAACAGCGATGATGCAGGGAGAGTGAGCGTGAGTTCCTCGTCGATGTCGATAGGTGTGTTCTCTGTCAGTCCTCTGAGTTGATCCTGAATGGCGAAAGCCTTGCGCAGTTGTATGGTTCCCTTGACATAGTCCGGTATGTCGAGGGCTTTGCGCAGCGTGGTCTTGAACGTCTGGGCGTTGTTGGCGCCATTACGTAGAGCCAGGGTTGACTTCCTGCCGTTCCAGCTTGCCCAGCCATACACGTTCGCCTTGCTTCCGTCCCACGGGTTTCCGCCCACCCAGTGGATGTCAGGCAGCACATCGGCGTTCTCCTCCTGCCATGCCATGCATTCGGCGAGATCCTTCCATAGCAGTCCGCCGTTGATGGAGTTCATCAGGGCGTAGTCATTATACAGTTCCACCATTCCGCTGCCGCAAGCGAACGCACAGCGCAGTTCGCGCCGCACGGCCTCGTAGTCCATCGACTTCGAGACTGCCCCATGGGTGGAGAGTATGAATCCATGTGTCATAAGGGTGTTGATAGGGCAGATAGGACTGTTCTGCACATAGTTCTGATAGACCAGCCGGTCGCGGTAGGTGATCCAGTTCTCGCGATCCGTCTTGTTGTTGCCGATGGTGCCGTAGTCATTCTCCTGTCTCCATGTGGCGTCGGTGAAGTGGTACCAGAACGGACTTGCCCACGTACCTACGGTGGTGTTGAAGAAGATGTCCTCCTTCAGTTCCTCCCGCACGAAGCGCTCGAGACGTATGATGCCCTCCGCATTCTCTTCGCCCACGGTTCCGGCGTCAGGTCCCGTGGCCGAGAACTGTCCGGATATGCCGTCGAACTTGAAGAATCTGAAGTCATAGCCCTGGTCCACGGTGAGGTTCTTCGCGGCATCCTTGAACACCTTGTAGTAGTTAGGGTTCGAGAGTTCCATCTTCTGTCCCTTCGATGTCCAGTACTGACGGCGGTAGTTGCCGCTCTGTCCGTATCCGCCTACCGGTCCTAACCATGCCCCGATGCCGGTCTGCATCCCGCGAGCCAGGTCGTCAATCTCCCTGAATCCGTTCGGGAAGTTCGGGCTGAATGTCCATGTGCCATAACTGTCCCATCCGTCATCCCATACGAATGCCTTCGGTGCGGTGCCGAAGCGGTCGTAGAAATCGCTCTGCCAGTGGTTCATTACGTCAACACACTGGTCTATGGTCATGTTACCCTTGTATGATGGAGCCGGTGCGTTGTTGCGGTCTATGTTGAGTTCGTACCATGATATGTAGCAAGGGAAAGCCCTCCAAGGCACTGCGCGCTCACGTTCGCTGTATGCGAGGAATGAACGTCTCTGCTGTCCCGGAGCCACGAGGCCGACCACGGAAGACACCTTCCAGTCGTCGTTGGCTTTTAGAGTCGTGGCACGGCTCCACACACCTTTCACAGGGACGATGGCGTCATCCTGCTCCTCACTCCCTTCCTTCACCGACAGTGTCATGGTGATGTTTCCGGAGGATGTGATGGTCTCAGTCCTGGTCTCCACTAAGTAGCGCACCTTGAACGACCCCGCATACGGCACCTGGAACGAATACACGTTGTTCTCCTTCTGACTACCGGTGAAACCGAAGTGGTAGTCCGATGCTGCCACGTTGCCGTCCGCGTCGATCAGGTCCACACCGCAGATGTTCAGACGGTGGGAGCCGCTGGCATAGAGAATCTCCGTACGGAACGTTCCCTTGTCCTTCAGCACTATGCTCTTCTGCTTATAGCGGACGTCAGGATAGTAGTAGCCCACCTCGTTGACCCGCTTCGGCACCTCGTCCTCAGCCAGCAGAGTCCAGCTGCCGGCGCCCGACCAGGTGTCCTTGAACGTCTGGATGACCGTCCCCTCCGGCTCGTCGCTGCTGTTTCCGGCTGTGTTCTTGCCCATCGGCGTCTCAAGACCGGCGAAGAGCTTGTCGCTGACCACCACTGCGCCGCGGGTGTTCCCCACAACCTCCGGCGTGCATCCGGCCGTCGTGGTATTGACGTCGTACCTCATCGGGGTGAGGTTGAAGAACTGCACGTCCTTGTCAGTGTGTATCTCCATCTCCGTCCGTAGGTAGTGGCTGCCGTCACGGAGCACGGCGCGCCAGACGACCGTTATGTTCGACGTGGAGTACTTATAGCCGTACGTCACCTCGAGAGCCTTCCCGTCGAAGCGGTCACTGCCCTTCACGGCGTCAGGGTCGCCTTTCAGTTCCTTCGTCTTGATGGACTGTATGGTCATGTCGGAAGCCCGGACTGTCTTGGAGCCGTTGGAGCCGAAACTGACCTCGAACAGTTCCGTGCCCGCCTCGAGGTCCATCTCCTCACAACCGCCGAACCTCAGTTTACCGTCATCCATGACGTATCTTGCGGTGAGGAGGGCGTTGCTGAGGACCCATACCCCCTCCTCCGGGTTGTCCATGACCGCCATGCCAGGCTGTGCCAGCTGTGGGAATATCACACTCTGAGCCTGTCCAGACGATGGACAGAAGACGACGGCAAGTGCCGAGAGGACACTCGCTGAGAATAACGCCTTGATGTTTTTCTGTTTCATTGGTATCATGTTATTGTCGGTTGGTTTACTGATTATGTGTTGCAAGTATCGCGAAGTTATACAAAAATTGTCAAACAACCAATGATTCTCACGAAAAAATAACGAACTGACTACGATGCCATCTGTTGTATGTCACGATGCCATCGGTTGTCCGTGGCAGTGACTGCTCTCGGCGAGGTCGGCGACTGCGCTTGCCGATGTCTGAGAGAACGCTCACCAAACTCTCGTCATGCGCTCTCTAAGGTCTTGGTAAGCGGTGGCCCTGATGTTGGCATGCGAACGAACGTACTCTTTCTGGCGATGTGTTTTTGGTGTCCTACATTTGTCTCTCGGACAGTAGTGTGTTGTCTCTGCTATCATTAGAGAGTCAGAGTGTTGAGCCGTCGCTGCTGTCTCGTCCTCTCATGGCGGCTGATGATTCAATGGTGACAATGGAAAACTTTTTTTGGTGGTGATTAAATAAATACATAACTTTGCGTGACGATTATATATATGGTGAAAAAGAAAACTTACGTCAGACCGCTGTCAGTGTCACGCACTCTCCATCAGTCAAGTATGTGCGCCGGGTCGGATGGCGGCAACATCGAGGGACAAACCCACCGCGGCTCGATTGAGGACGACGAGGTCAAGTCAGCCGCCGCTTCAGGCGGTTGTCCCTGGTGAGAACGTGTAACACGAAAAGACTTCCGATTATGAATAGACCGTTCAGACTGTTTTGCCGACTCATGGTCGCTGTCCTGTTCGCTTCATGCGGCAGCGACGATGTCTCCGATGCTCCTGACATATCGTCAGAGCCTGAACTTGTGCGCAAGACCCTTTTCTGCGGCTATGACGAAGGCACTGCCAGTGCGTCCACCCGTACCTGCCTGCGCCCGGCCGACTGGGCCACATTGTGGCAGGAAGGAGACAGGTTGGGAGTGTTCACTTATGTCGATGCCGTGTCGCGTCAGACTCCGTTCGTCCTCACCGGTGGCGCCGGCGCCACGTTCGGCGTCTTCGGTGGCATGACCGACCGCAAAGCCAGTGCGTTTCTCGCTGTCTATCCCTATCGTGAGGAGATGACGTTGGGCTTCGATGGTAATGGCCTCAGCAGACCGAGAGTCAATCATGTGCTTTTCCTCCCTGTCCAGACAGCCGTGGACGGCAGTTTCGACCCCGCCTCGATGGTGCAGGTGTCCCGGTACAGCTCTGGCGACACACTCAAGATGTACAACCTTGGAGCCATGCTTGAGGTCACGTCACCATGCGACTGCTCGTCAGTCACCATCGCGACCCAGGACGGTCAGGCGCTGACGGGTGCGGCAGTTGCCGGCATACAGACGGCCGGCAGCCCGGCAGTGACGACAGAGTCGGGCGTGGAATCCTACATGGTAGTGCTCAGAGGAACCATTGCGGCAGGTGACACCTACTATGTTTACACACGTCCGTTCACCACCGGACAGCGGCTGAAGATAACCTACCGCTACGGAGACAGGGCAGTCACCGAATACCGTGGACGGACAAACGGCTTCACTCTGGAGCGCGCCACGATTATGTCAGTGCCGACATCACTGACTCCCGCATCACTGACCTCCGCACCGTCAGACCTCGTTGACCTCGGACTGTCGGTCTTGTGGTCGGCGACGAACATCGGCGCTGACAACGAGACGGCAGCCGGCGATTGGTTCGCATGGGGCGAGACTGGAGCAAGGAGGTCGTTCGGCGAGGGCAGTTACATGTATAAGTCAGGGACACCGTTCCTAAAAGGAAAGTCCGACCTGACCGATGGCGGCGCCACACTGGCGGCTGCCTATGACATAGCCTCCGTGCTGTCAGCCGGAGTCATGCGTATGCCTACCAAAGGTGACTGGGATGAGTTGCTCGACGCTGACAACTGCAACTGGGAATGGACCGTGCGTGAAGGCGTGAGCGGCTATGCTGTCACGAGCCTCAGGGAGGGCTACGAAGGACGCTCCATCTTCCTGCCTGTCACTGATGGTGGCGGAAACTACTGGTCGGCTACCATAGGCACCACGTCGGGCGTAGCCGGCTATATAACTGACGCATACCAGATGGGCTTCACTTCGACTGCAAGATACACGAGACCTATAAACCGCTGGGAGGGCTGTGCCATACGTCCTGTAGCGAACAAATAGATACGACACAATGAAAAGACTGACAACCATCCTGCTCACAGCAGTTCTCCTGCTTGCCTCATGCAGCAGTGACGATAATGAAGGGACCAAGGACTCCCCGACTTCCCATAACCCATACTATGAGTATATCAGTGGGACGCTGACCAAGTGCGAGCGTCCGGACTGGAAGGTGATGCCGGGACTCTCGTATTCATCCATGTGCATGATCATCGACGAGTTCGGCATCCCGTGCAAGATTGACTCCTGCGACATGGTGGCCGCCTTCGTCGATGGCTGCTGCCGCGGCATGGCACATCCCATCTTCGACTCATCAGAATACTACTGGCGCTACAACCTCTCCATCTTCAGCATACCCGAAGACGAGGGACGACAGGAGATATTTGTGGAGGTACGTTACTATTCAGCCACTCTGGGAGGTACGTTCACTGCCCTCAGTTTTCCTTACACCGACGGTAGCAGACTAGGCGAGAACCGCAGGGAGAAAGGACATCTACTGGACTGGCTGTAATGGACTCGGAACCGGCAATGAGAAGCCAGGAGGCTTGGACGAGCATGAAACATGAAACAAACAAACTATCAGATAATGAAAAGGAAACAGATTAGCAGTATCGTGCTTTTGTCACTGGTGATGGTCTTCTGCCATGAAGCCCTCGCACAGCAGACCATCTCACCATTGTCCTTCGTGGAATACAAGGGAGGTGGTGGGAGTACAAGCAAGAACGACAACCTCTCGTATAACTCGCTGCCGGGCAATGCTGGTGCGGTGACGCTGCGTGATGAAGCCACCGATGCCAACACTTATGGCTATGGGTTCGGTGTGTCTGTCAATACCAAGGACCACAAGGACTTCTGCTTCTCCATCTACAAACTGGAGGAGACGGTGCTCCCTTACTCGACCCGCACTTACGACTTCGAGTTCACAGTAGCCACCTCCTGCTCCTCTTGGAGGTCGCTGGCCTCGTTGTATGAGTTTGCGACTCTTGACGATGCGAGATCCACCATCGTCCAGACCGACCTCGACAACCATCCTGACAAGCCGACAGTGCCGGCGAAAGGCAAACTGGTATGCTCTGCCTGGGCTTCCAATAATGGTACATGGCAGAAAGGGACGGGTAACAGCAGGGTGACACTCGACAACTCCCGCGGTTCCACGGCGGCGACACTCATCCGTTACTACCTCCTCGCCGTGACCAACGACCGCTATGACAAATCGGGCAAGTTCGCCTGGGGCGGCTTCAAACCGACCAAGACAGTGTCGGAGACCGTCTATCAGTTGCATGGCACGGGAACACAGAAAGACCCGTTCCTCATTGGCGGCGCTGACGACCTCTGTAAGTTCCGCGACATGGTGAACGGCGGAGGCGGTAATTTATGCGCCAGACTGACGAGAGACATTGACATGACCGGCGTAATCTGGATTCCGATAGGACGTTACACAAGCGACAATACATGCAGGACTGGCTTTGCGGGTACGTTCGATGGCGATGGCTATGTGGTGCGTAACCTCAGCGGAAGCAGCACTAATGACCACGACATGGGACTCATTGGACGTGCCGCTCCTGGCTGCTTGATAAGGAACCTGCTCGTAGAGAACGTGGACTTCACGAGCCTCTATTGTTCCGGCGGCGCAATCGGCTATGCCCACTCGGACGTGACCGTGGAGAATGTGGGTGTGGTCGGCGACATCAGACTGAAATACCTCAAGACCGGATATGAGGGCCTCGGCGGAATCACTGGCGGATGCGGCACCAACTGCGCGGCTACCAAATGCTATACTTACTATGACAAACTGAACGGAAGGGGCAGCCTGCACGCCTCCAGGTCTTACTGCGGCAATGATGTCAGGAGAATGTCAGCCAGAGGGGAACTCTGCTATCTGCTCAACGGCTCGTCAGGCATACGACCGACATGGCTCCAGACAATCGGGGCGGACGACTACCCGGTGCTGCGTGACGCCAATCCGGTATATCTGACTGGCACGGTGTTCCATAACGGAGAACTGCAACTCAAGGGCTCGGGAACCGCTGACGACCCGTTCCAGATTCTAAACGACAATGACCTGAAATTCTTCGCCGACCTCGTCAGTCATGGTTACGCAACCATCTGTGGCAAACTCCTCACAGACATCGACTATGCGGCATACACATCGGTGAGCGGCATGATAGGGACGGAGTCCTGTCCTTACTCGGGCATTTTCGACGGTAATGGTCACAGCATAAAGATGAACTTCGCTGTCAAGGAGGATGGTGCTGGCCTGTTCAGATTTACGAGAGACGTGACTGTGGGCAACCTGATGCTGTTAGGTGCTGTGTCGGGGACTGGCACCGTGGGTGGGCTCATCGCACATGCGGAGGGTAAGACCGATGTGACGCGAGTGCTGAACAAGGTGGAGATAAGGAGCCAGGTGAGTGGTAGTGGTCTGTTGGGGGGCTTCGTGGGGAGCGTTGCGGATAATGGGTCGCTGTGGATGGGCGACTGCGGGTTCGTAGGTGGCTTTGCCGCTGCAGGCAGCAGCGGGAACGGGGGTATGGTAGGCAGTGTGGGGAAGAACGTGAAGGTGGAGCTGAAGAACTGCTTCTTCGTTCCTGAGAGGGTGGACATAAAGGTGGACGGGAACTCGTTCACATTCGTGAGATGGCAGGAGGGAAATGGCGCTACGGTCAGTTTGGCGGACTGTTTCTATACCAAGGTCATGGGACGTGAGCAGGGTGTTGCCGTCACTGACGAACAGGTGAGAGACGGTGAGTTGTGCTTCCTGCTCAACGGTCAGTCGAATGCCGATGCCACATGGCTTCAGACGTTGGGGACGGATGCGTATCCGACTCTGTGGCTGGCTTCGCGCGTCTATCGTCTCGGCAACGGGACTTACTCTAACGACCAGTCGCCGTTGCCAGGCTCAGGCACTGCGGTCGATCCGTTTCTCATAGGCTCACCGACAGACCTTGAGACGTTCAGGGACTTCGTGAACAGAAGCAAGTCAAGAGCGTGCGCACGCCTGACTGCCGACATCGACATGATGGATCGCAACTGGATTCCGATAGGAAGATATACCGAGGACGGGACCTGTCGCTTCGCATACTCAGGAACAATCGACGGTGACGGTTTCGTCATCAGCAACCTGAGCGGGAGAAGCACCACGGACCGCTACCTCGGACTCGTCGGACTCGCCACTGAGGACTGTACGGTGAAGAACCTCATCCTGAACAACGTCAAACTGGAAGGTCTGAACTGCTGCGCTCCGTTCATCGGCAACTGCCAGGGCAATGCCGCACCGACCATAGAGAACTGTGCCTCCATCGGCATACTCATCTTCTCCGCTGACCAGTCGGACGGCAACAGTGCGGGAGGTATCATCGGCTCCGGCTCACTCAAGAAGACGAGGAACTGCTATTCAGTTTATTCACGGCTCTCAGGCACAGGCAACAGCAATGCCGTGAACTGCTACTACGGCAGCGACGTGGAGAAAAAGGCGGCTACCGGCGAATTGTGCTATCTGCTCAACGGTGGAACGGGCTCGAACCACCTCTGGCTGCAGAGCATCGGCACTGACCCTTATCCGGTTCAGCGAGGCAGCCTGAAAGTGGATAGGAAGGACGGCCAGTACTATAATATAGACTTCTCCGAAAGCGATAACACACCATACGACAAGGAACTCTCGTCCAACGACATGAGGGTCATCCATCACGGTGGAAACCTATATGAGTTCATCATGAACCTCGGAACCAAGGACGGGCAGGGAGAACATCCGTTCCCGGACATGCGGCTTTCATACAACGAGGACGGTTCGTGGGTCGATATAGCGGAACTGAAGAACATCAACCGTGAGAAAGTGGCTTTCGACAAGGACTGGTCGGGCGACATCAGCTACTCAAAAGGGCAGTTCATAAACCCTCATACCTTCCAGACACAGACACCGGTCTTCTGGATCATGCAAGGCAACAAGACCTCCGTCAAGACCACGAGCCTGCTCTGGCTCGCACCTGAGGGCACGAAACCAATCAGGCTTTTCAAGACAGAGACGATGACCATGCCTGTCAGACAGGTGACGAGTCTCACACAGCCTACGGCAGCACCGACCGGGGCGAATGCTGTCAATGTGACCGAAGCCACTATGGACCTGCAAAGCGACACTCCGGGTACTACGACCGCTGTGATCACTTCGCCGAACCAGGTTTATAGCCTCGGTCTGTGGGATGCGACGGACAACCGTTTCATATCCACTCAGGAGATACCGGAAGGCGCTCAGAACGCTACGGTGTCCATGCCTCAGCAAGACCGCATCCATGACATAGTGGCACTGATGTACGCACGTCAGGTGAATATGGCCGGCACCGCATCCGATACGACTTACGTCACCTACGGAGTGCCGTTCAAGGTGAGACCGATACACAGCATAAGACGAACGAACGCCAGTCAGACATATAACAACACCAATAACCTCCGCTGGGCGATCGCGTTTCCAGAGGACGAGGATCTCATGGCTGACGACAACTTCTCACTCACACGTGCATACAAGTCTGATTTGTCTGACGCCGTGCCTATCAAGTCGTTCGGACTGAGAGACTACAAGGAGGTGACTGTGGAGAACGACAGCGTGATGGGGTGGTTCTCCTTCAGCGACACCTCAAAGGACGCCTTATCGACGGCAGAACGCTATGATGACACCCAGAGTGCATTCGGACAATGGAATCTCACAGGCGAGGCGAAGGCGATACTCACCGCATACAAATACCCCGCACGCTATATATATTATAATGTGGAGCGTGTCACGATTAGTACGCTCTGGACCGACTCCGCCAACTACAAGGCAAGATGGAAAGTGCTGCTGACCAACGTACTGCCCAAGGTCGATTCCGTCAAGGTCATCAAGACACCGGATTGGGAGAGGACACATAAGGTCAGGCTCAGGCTCGTACTGAGGAATCCGTACCCTGAGGACCTCGTGGGCGAGAACGACAGGATGTCTGTCATGGAGGAGCGCAAGCGGCAGGGGTTCAACTCGCGCATGTTCGCCTGGGACGAGAAGGCGAGAATCATCATCAGGCGTTTCAGCAAGGAGGACGAGCACTACAACGGTGTTGACGAAGTGGCAGAGACCATCATCGTCGAGGGTGGGGACGTCAAGTCGGACCCCCTGACCGGCAACTGGTTCGTGGAGGTCTTCGACACGCAGACGGCTCCTGACACACACTACTACTATCAGGCTGTAGTGGATAACAGCAAGAGCGATTATCCTATCTGTACGAACATGACCGAACCGACGGTGTCGTCCGAGGCGGATGCCAACGCATGCTATACCAACACCATCGGCTCGATTTCAGACTTCAAGGCCTCGCAGGGCGAGTTCGTGGGACTGGTCGGACTCAGCTGGGAGAGCGACAACACAGGCACGCTCTCACTGACGAAGCAGAGATACAAGTTGGGCTATGACCCTGTCAACTCCGTGAAGGCTGACGACCAGACATCGGAGGACGACAAAGACGATGATGCCACCGATGACGGCGGCCAGCAGTCCGTGATACGCATTGACGGCCATAAGGCGACTGACAGCCATTCTCTGGCAGGGCAGGTCGATGAGTATATCCTCACCAAAACCATCACCCGCAGGGGAAAGGTGTATGCCGACACGGTCAGGACTCTCGGCTACTCCGTCTATAAGGCTGGTAGGATATCGGGATATGTGAGGATGGCAGACGGCATGGCATTCCCCGGAAAGGTGGAGGTGCGTGTGAGACTGACGAGCCCGGAAAGGCTGCTGCTCAGGAATATCTATGCCCGGGACGGCGAGACCCTCGTCATGCCTGGCTATACATTCGATACCGAGGATATCACGGTCACTGCCGGTGACGACGGCTACTACGAGGTGGACAGCCTCTGCTACTATGGCTCTGGAGTGCAATACACCGTAACAGCCTCTTCGGGCAATGCCTCCTTCTACAATACGACCGGCGAGTCGGGCGGTATCGCTCTCACACTCGAGGATGCCAACCATGAGTACACCAACGTCGATTTCGTCTGCCGGGACACTCAGCGCATCTCTGGCCGTATCGTCTATGCAGGCTCCACTGTGCCTGTCCGCGACATGGAGTTCTATGTCAATGACCGGAAACTGGTCGATACCGAAGGCAAGGCAATCGTCACCGATGCCGCAGGGGAGTTCTCGTTTGCTGTCCCTAAACTCGAGATGTCCATTCAGGCACGCAAGAACGGTCATGTGCTTTCCGGTGAGGGATACATACTCGGTGGCGCCAATGCCTCTGAGAGGGTGTTCACCCCGACGCAGGACTATGACGTGACGATGACTGACTCCACCACAATCCGACTTGTGGGTCGTGTGGCGGGTGGTGACGCGGAAGGTGGAAAACCGTTGGGATTTGGTGAATCGAGGAACATACTCGGTGACAGTATCACGCTGGTGCTGCAACTGGAAGGCGACAACACCTCATTCATCCATTACAACATGGACAACCCGGACGAGAAGAGCGTCAGCAGGACGTTCACGCAGGATGTGTATCTGCAAAATGGCGGCGTGCGGCATACCGGCATGACGAATGCCACCTTCGAGAGCAAGCGTATCGTCATCAAGGCCGACAACGAGACCGGAGAGTTCTCACTCGACCTGTTCCCTGCCAAATACAAACTGTCGCAGTTCTATGCCAACGGCTATGGGACGTTGTACCTGTCGGGCGAGGGCATTCATATCATCGACCTCACTGACAGTACCACCAACAACCGATACGAAAACGGGAAGATGCAGACGGAGTACTGTGCGTCGTTCAACAAGACATACCATGCTCCGGCACAACTGACCGTCCGCCAGACCGAGGGTGGTTCGGCACTTGACTATTATGGTGTGGAGAAACTGATGGTCAGCACGGTGGCCGGATTGCAAGACATGGAGACCGCATGGAGACAGAACGGCAAGGTCAGATACGTCTTCGGTCATCCTGTCTTCCGTGGTGGCGATACCTATACCTTCCTCGCGGAGGCGTTCGAGGAATACCGATACAACAACAGTGCGACCGGCTCGCGTGTCAGGGTCCCGGTAGGTGGGCGCAGACTGACTGTCACCAACGGTTTCGACAACAGCCATCCGGTGGTCAGCGGCTTGCTCAATGCGAGTGGCAAGATGGAATTCAGTGTGACACCAGCCAATGCCAACTTCAGCGCAGTAGGCGAAAATGCCTTGCTGACACTCGGGGCTGCCGTGGATATAGAGGGATACTCATATCAGGCAGAGCCGGTGAGGGCTTTCGTGACGGGTGACAGGGATATGGGCGTCGATGTGCAGGCGGCTGTGGAATGCACACCGCAGATTCTCGACTATATACGCGACCCTTACGGAGCCAACAGCTACGCTTACAGGGAGAAAGGCACACAGTACAACTGGACATCACACTACGAGAACGACTACAAGGAGTATTTCCAGTTCTCGCCTAAGGTCGGTGTGGCGTTCTTCACTGAAGTGGGTCTGGGTGTCATGACCGGCAACAAGACTGAGTTCTTCATCGGCTCAGACCTCAACTGGGTTACACAGCACGATATCACGCAGGAGGACGGTGAGTACAGGCTTTCATTGAATGACCGCATCAGTACGAGCAGCGACCCTCGTGACGTCGGAGCCATGGCCGACATATACATCGGATCGGTCAGCACGGTGGATGTGAGGAAGACGCAGTCGTTCAATGTACTCAGTGACTCGACTTACCAGATGCTCACCGAAGCAGTCGGCTCGGGAGCCATCAAGGTCATCGCGCGGGGCACGAACTCTCATGGGAATGATGAGTATCTGGTGGTGGCAGACGGACAGTATGCGGCGCCAGGCACCGAACGGACGTTCGTATATACACAGAAATACATCCTCGGCACGCTCATACCGTCATTGCAGCGGGCACGTGACCGGCTGACCCTCGAAAGCCAGGACTCCATCGACATGTATAATGCACGCATCATGGACTGGCAGGACATTATCAAGGAGAACGAGCGCATAAAGGTCGAGGCCATGTCAGCAACCAAGAACGTCACTAAGCAGAGCATCGCAGGTGCAAGTATAGATCATCAGGAACAAGGCTCCTCCTATTACCGGAAAGTCAGTCTGAAGGGGGCGAAGCCGTTCACATGGTCTGTCACCGGTGGAGCAGGACATTCACCAGGCAATACCGGCAGGAACAATGGTGACGGGAACAACGAGGAGGAGCAAGGAGGGAACGATAATGATGTGGACAATCAGAATGACAACGCTGAGAATGCCTCTGAAGGCGGCGGTGGCGATGACTCAACCAAGGACAGGCATCGCGGTGGCAGGAAAGGCAGTCTGATAAGTGGCTACGGAGTCTATCTCTCTGTGTCGCTGGGAGGTGGCAAGAACGCAAGCGTGACCAATAAGGTCCGCAACTTCGTCACCACCATCGGAGGGTCGGGCTACCACCTGACCTGCACCGACAACAGCTACATCGACCTCGACATCGTATGCATGAACGACTCGTCGTTAGGCATGGTGAACGGCACGTTCAAGAAGAGCATCGACGGCTACGAGGGGGGCAGCGAATACCATGGCAATAGTTATGAGAATGGCAAATACACCTCGCAGAAGATAGACACCCTCGGCTGCTATGCCCACAACTACGTCTTCATCCAGCGTGGTGGCGCAAGCCGCAATCCGTGGACGGATGCTGACTCCACCTTCTTCTGTCTTGACGCAAGTGGCAACCGGCAGCCGCTGGGCGAGAGGTCGCTGCGCATTGACAACCCTAAGATAACAGTGGAGAACCCTATCGTCTATAACCAGCCACAGGATGAGCCGGCAGTGTTCACTGTCCACCTGACCAACGACACGGAGATTAACGATAAGTCGAAGTACCTCACGCCGACTACCCTCTACCTGAAGGTCGATGACAAATCGAACCCTGACGGCGCCAAGGTGACCATGGACGGACAGCCGCTCAAATCGGCTCACACCTTCGTCATCAATCCGGGGCAGAGCATCGTCAAGACCATCGAGGTGGCGAGAGGGGGCAAGCCTTACGACTATGACGACATAAAACTGCTCTTCTTCGACAATCTCGTGACAGTGGCTGACTCGGCTTTCATAAGCGTCCACTATGTGCCGAATTCGTCTCCGGTCAATCTCTCCATGCCGGCTGACAACTGGCTCATGAACACGCTGTCGCAGGTTGACAGGGATGGCAGATACTACATACCGGTGCAGATTGACGGTTTCAGCACTACCCAGTACGATAACTTCGACCACATAGAATTGCAGTACAAGAAGCAGACGGAAAGCGAGGACCAGTGGGTTAACCTCTGTTCCTATTATGCTGACAAGTCGCTCTACGACAAGGCAACAGGTCAGAAAGCCATGATTGAGGATCCTACGAAGATATCAAACATCAAGTTCTATGGCGAGAAAGACCCGGTCGAGGTGAGGTACGACCTCAGGGCGGTCGCTTTCTGCCGTCTCGGCAATGGCTACGTCACGCGTATGTCGAAGGTGGTGAGCGGAACGAAGGACACACGCTCTCCGGAGGTCTTCGGCAAGCCGAAACCTACTGATGGCATTCTCGGTTACGATGACGTCATCTCACTGCCGTTCACTGAGAACATCGCCTACAACTACCTCGACAAGACCGCCAACTTCTCTGTGCAAGGATGCACCAACAGCAGCGATGCCGACCATAGCTCATATCTCTATTTCCTCGGCTCTTCGGAGCAGAAGGCGGTAAGTCATGTGAAACGGTTCGGTACCGATCATGACTTCTCCGTGGAGATGATGGTCAAGGCACAGTGTGAGGGTATGACCGGCAAATCGGCTTTCATAAGTCTGGTTGACGATGCCGACCTCAGCGTGAACAACGGCGTCACCTGGTCGTTCGGCTATCTGCCGGAGGAGGACCGTCTTTATGCCGCTTTCGGCGACGATGTGGTCAGGTCAAGGAAACTCGGCGGATTGTCGATGTCCATATCATCTGCCATGACACATGTGGCAATGACATACAGCGCCGTTGACAGTCTGGTCCGCTTCTTCGTGGGCGACACGGAGGTGAAGGGAGAGACGGCTCTGAGAGGCAAGAGCAATGTCAGCGGCTACATACATCTCGGCACTAACTACAAGGGACTGATGTCTGACATAGCCTTGTGGGGGTACAGACTCAGCGACTATGAGGTGGCTGAGAAGTACAAACGGGCGCTGTCGGCAGGCGAGAAGGGACTTGTGGGCTATTGGCCTACTGACGAGACTCACGGCAACATCATCTTCGACAAAGCGAACGGCGCTGATATCTACCTGAACGACGTGGTATGGCAGACACCTTCGGGCTATTCGCTCAGGGTGGAGAACAAACCAGTGGAACTATCTCAGGACGCGCGCCTGCTCTTCTCACGAAATAACGATGCCGACTACACCCTCGCATTCTGGTTCCGGGCCGATGAACGGACTCCTGACGATGCGGTGCTCTTCAGCGCTGGTGGTGATGAACTCTCCGAGACTGGCATGGGCAAGATGCGGATTCGGTTCTGCGGCGGCGAACTGGTGTTGCGTTCCGAAGGGCGGACACTGAGTCTCGGTGCTACGAAGTCCTCACTGGCGGCGTCGGTATGGCACCACGTGGCGGTAGCTGTCAACCACTCATTCAATACCGCAAGCGTCTTCCTCGACGGCGAGATGGTAGGGCAGACGAGCGCCGACAATGTGGGTGGAATCGCAAGTTCAGCCATTGCCTTTGGCGATGCTGACTTCGTGGGAAACTTCGACAACATCACACTCTGGGGCATGGCTCTGCCGGAGGAGTACATAAGGAGCAATCACAATATCGGTCTTTCCGGCAAAGAGGCGGAACTGCTCGTCAACCTGAACTTCGAACAGCAACTGCGGAACAGCCAGGGGACTATGTACGTCGCATTCTCTCCTTATAACAATGTCATTGTTCCTGAGACTGGGAAGATAGAGGGTAAGGTGATGGTCGATGATGCTGCCGTCACACCTGACGCCGACATCTACGCTCCTATACGCGACGGTGTCGGGCTGCAGAACCTGCCGTTCTCATGGAGCAGCACTGACAACGAACTGCAGATCAACATCCTCAAGTCTGATGCCGAGGTCAACAACCAGCAGGTCAACCTCGTGGTGCGAAACGTGGAGGACCTGAACGGCAATCCTATGATGAACCCGCAGATGTGGTCGGTCTATGTCAACCGCAACGTCATCGAGTGGGATGCCGACCATATCGACGTTGACATCATCTATGGCTCCGACACCACCGTGACAGTCGGCTTCATGAACAAGAGCGGAAGGAACATTTCCTACTCCATCGACAGCAACACCTCATGGCTCACGCTCAGCAAGACGAAGGGGTGGCTCGCTCCGCTGTCATCCGACGACCTGAGAATCTCCGTTGACAGGAACATGGCTCCAGGCTCTTACTCCACCTTCATCTACATCACTGACGAGGACGGACTCGTGAGCAAACTCAATTTCAACCTCGTCGTTGACGTGACGTTCCCGTATGACGAGTTCCCTCTCGACTCCACATACAGTGAGACGATGAACATAATCGCGGCGGTCAAGAAGAAGTCGTCTTCGGGCAACTGGGTCATCGATATGAACCCGAAGGACATCGTGGCGGCATTCGTTGACAATAAATGTCTGTCCTTGACACCAGTCTCGGTCGATGCCATCAGGAACACTGCGTACGCATTCATGACAATAGCCGGTAACTCCAATATCCAGGACCGTGTGATTGAGTTCTATCTGTGGAATGCAGCCGACGGCCAGATCTACGTACTCGAACCGGGTACGGAGACTCTCACGGAAAGCGGGACGAAGTGGGAACCGTACTACATTCGCTACTGCAATCGTCAGGTTATAGGGGCGGACAGACCGGTAGTGCTCCGCACCACGAAGCAGAAAGCCCAGTGGATCAACCTCGCCAAAGGCTGGAACTGGGTGTCCTTCAATGTCAGAGTGCCTGCATCCAACCGCCTCAACAACATATTCTCGGGTATCAGCGAGTTCACCACAGGCGACATCATCCAACAGATGGGCACCAATTTCGCTTCCTATCAGAGCGACCGGACCTGGGATGACGGCATGGCAGACGTGACACTCACCAAGAACGACGTCTTCCAGATATATTCACATTACGGCGGACTGATCACCGTGCTCGGGGCTGAGTTCGAAACCCACGAACGAGTGGCTGAGCTCGTCTTCAGGAACGGCTCGTCATGGGCCTCGCTTCCTTATCTACTTGACGTGTCACAGCCGATAAACTCTGCGCTGTCCGACTTCGTGCCAGGAGGTCCGAAGGCTCCGGCTGGTACTGTCATCAAGAGCCACGACCAGTTCGCCGTGGCGACTGACGATGGGCAGTGGCTCGGCTCACTTAAGTACCTCATCCCGGGTGAGGGCTACTATGTCAAGCGAAACGGTCTCACTGACACGGTGAGCATCAGCTTCACCAACACGTTTGTCGGCAAGACACCGGAACGCCCGACAAGGTCGCTGCTCGCCGATGCCACGCCAGAGGAATACGTGTCATCAATGCCTATAGTGGCTGACTGGATGGATGGTGAGTACAGAGAGGGCGACCTACTGCTCGCGATAGCCAATGGCAGGGTGGTCGGTGTGGCGGAGAAGACCGACGGACGTTTCTTCCTTACCGTCAATGCCGATGAGGGAACGGAGATACGCTTTGCCAAGATGCGTGACGGACAGGTCGTTGCTGCCACACGCAAGGGAATACGCTATACCGCCACCGGAGTACTCGGAACGCTCCAGTCACCTTATCTCATTGATTTCTCCGATACCGACGCCAACTCTGTCTATGACATCACCGGCATCAAGTACGGCGACATAGAGTCCATCAACGCCCGACGCGGAGTGTTCATCATCGACGGACGCAAGGTGCTGAGGAAATGACATCTCCCCGTCCTCCCTTGACGGGTGGACGGGGAAGGAGCGGCAGAGCGGAATACGATGGGACTGACATACGTCGGCCCGATGCAGACTCCGACATAACAAAGAAAGAAGCCCAACCGGGCTTCTTTCTCGCTTTGGGGTGGAGGGTGGGACTCGAACCCACGACATTCAGAACCACAATCTGACGCTCTAACCAACTGAACTACATCCACCATGTTCGTTAAGCGGATGCAAAGGTAATGCTTTTTTCTGAATTGACAAAATCTTTTATCTGTTTTTTCTGACCAACACCCAACTTTACTCCCATTTCCCATACAAACAGCCACCAGGCACCTCGTTGCTCCCAGCATCAAACATTCACGTATCAACAGCAAACAAAACCATACAATTCACGACTATCGGCTACATGGCTCTTTTCATAGAAATGAATAGAACCCACCCTAAATGATTACCTTTGCACCATCATTGCCACACAAACAATCTCCGACGGACCGCCAGGACTAGACACACCGCACGCCATTTGGCGACACACCGCACGAGACATCTGTGCCGAGAACGCATGACTTTATCAACGCGAGCGCATGACATTATCAACGCGAGCGCAAGACTTTATCAACGCGAGCGCATGACATTATCAACGCGAGCGCATGAGACATCCCACCTGTTACTAACAGCCATATACCACCTGTTACTAACAGCCATATACCACCTGTTACTAACAGCCATATACCACCTGTTACTAACAGCCATATACC
>JAKSJE010000069.1 GCA_024398405.1 Bacteroidaceae bacterium | reverse complement strand
TCCTTGCCGACTCGCTATCAATCGCCTTCCCCGACAGCGCCATGAAGATAATGGATCGCATCGACCCCGCGAAGGAGGGGTTCACCAAGCAGCAGGCTATGCGCTACGAGCTCATACGCGCCAAGGTGCATATCTAACTATTAATTAGCTCTTTATCATTGCGACTCATGCCGTTTGTGAAAATCTCGGCGCATGAGCGTTTTTCCGTGGACGCTCCACATCCAGAAGACCTGGTATTAACGCTCAGCAATGTCAGCCGTCCACTGGACTACGAATGTCTGTGGACGTTTTTTTTGTGTCAAAGCCACCAGAGACAGCGGTAAAAACTACCAGAGGCAGCGGTTAAAACTACCAGAGACAGCGGTTAAAACTACCAGAGACAGCGGTTAAAACTACCTACTTGTTAGTAACAACTATATGCCACCTGTTAGTAACAGGTATATACCACTTGTTAGTAACAGGTATATACCACTTGTTAGTAACAGAAATATAGTGTTGTCCGTAATCGTGGATAATGTCATGCGCACCATTGCGATGTCTCGTGCGCAGTATTGCCAAATGTCATGCGATGTGTCAAGTCCTGACGGCCCGTCGGAGTTTGTTTGTCTGGCAATGATGCTGCAAAGGCAATCATTTATAGAACCCACCTATTGTGATATGGATCCGCTGAACTCACGTGTGGTCATGTCAGCTCTCGCTGGTATAGTTGTCGAAATATCCTTGCACAAGAACGACCGGCGTGCCTTTGTCGCCCGAACCGCTCGTAAGGTCCATCAGCGAGCCGAGAAGGTCGGTGAGCTGGCGTGGCGTCGTTCCTTCGGAAGCCATATTGCCCACGAGGTTGCTTCCCTTTGCCTTGATTTTTTCTGAGATGGCCTGACGGAGTTCCTCACCACTGAGATTCGCGAAGTCATTGTCTGCGAGATACTTCAGCTTGAGCTCGTTCGGCGTACCTGCCAGTCCGTCGGTATGGCATGGCGACACTTGCGGGTCAGCCAATTCCCATATCTTGCCCTGAGGATCCTTGAACGCACCGTCACCATAGACCATCACCTCCACCTTCTTGCCTGTGGCCCGGAAGATTCGCTCCTGTATGTCGTAGAGCATAGGCGTGCAGTCATGAGGGAAGAGCTTGATTTTGTCTTCGGTAGCCTTGTTGGAACCGAGAAGACCATATTTCTCGTTATATCCACGACTACATGGCTCGCGGAGGATGTCGTCGAGACCATAGACGATGCGCGCGCCTGACTCACGAAGTACCTTCTTGGTATGCTGGCGTGTATGGATGTCACAGGCAAGTACGGCGTCCGTAAACAGAAGGATGTCCTGAGGATGGTTGGCGAACACGATCTCGACTTCCTTGCCGCACTCACGCACCACATCGCCGTAATACTGGATATAGTCCATCCCGGTGAACGGATGACGGATTACGCCGAACAACTCACGGAACTTCTCTTCCGTCAGCACATCGCTGTATGGATTGACCCCCGCCTTCTCAATAAGGTCGAGCGGCACGAGTTCGTTGCCCACTTCGTCAGAAGGGTATGAAAGCATGATGACCACCTTCCTGGCACCCTTGGCGATGCCTTTCAGGCAAATGGCGAAGCGGTTTCTCGAGAGAATCGGGAAGATGACTCCGACCGTGCTGTCGCCGAACTTCCGGCTCACATCGTCGGCTATGTCATCTACCGTGGCGTAGTTGCCCTGCGAACGGGCCACTATCGACTCGGTGATTCCTATGACGTCACGGTCACGCATCGAGAAACCTTCAGACTCAGATGCCTCAAGTACACTCTGTGAGATAATCTCGGCGAGATTGTCGCCTTCACGTATGATAGGGCAGCGGATGCCCCTCGATACTGTTCCAACTAATCTTTGCATGGAATCGTATGTTGTTTTTACCTTAATATCCAGATCGCGCGCGCCTTGTCTGACACCAACGACAAAGGTAACAAGAAAAATCGAAACAATGACAACAATTACGGAAAAAATATCACCATGGGAAACTTTTCCGTGTTTTATTTGTGTACTTCGGAAAAATGCCTTAACTTTGCACCCCAATAGAGTCACCAAGATGCAACAATCCACTTACCCAAGCATTCAGGTTCTCATGGATGCTCGTCAGTCAGGACATCAGAAGATGCTTTTATTGGACAGGACGCATACGCCAGTCATGTTTGGCTTCACCGTGTTCGTGCTGGTTATGACGGGACTGTTAGTGGCTTTTGCGCACATGTCTCACGCTCTGACAGCGTATGCCTTTACGCGGTTTCGGTATAGAAGGTTCCTGAGTCTCTGGGATCTTCTTTTGTTTTCGTGTGGGATGACTCTTCTCGCTGCCTGTGTGAGGCGGGAGTCGCTAACTACAGTGGATAACAAGTGAACATAATAAAAACGATAACAGAATGATGCAAAGCAGAATAATGGAAGACGGGCTTACGTTCGATGACGTGCTGCTCGTGCCTGCGTACTCTGAAGTGCTTCCGACGCAAGTTGACGTGAGAGGCCGGTTCTCTCGCGGCATTGACCTCAACATTCCGATTGTCTCTGCCGCTATGGACACCGTCACCGAGTACCAGATGGCCATAGCGATGGCTCGTGAGGGCGGAATCGGTGTCATCCATAAGAACATGTCGATAGAGGCCCAGGCTGCTCAGGTGAACCGTACCAAGCGCGCCGAGAACGGCATGATTGACGACCCTATCACCATCAGCCGTGAAGACACCGTCGGCGATGCCCTACAACTTATGAAAGACAACCACATCGGTGGCATTCCGGTGGTTGACGGCCAGAACCATCTTGTGGGAATAGTCACCAACAGAGACCTCAGGTTCGAGACTGACATGTACCGCAAAGTCGATGAGGTCATGACAAGCGAGAACCTCGTGACGATTGCCGACACCAGTCAGGAGAACGTACGCTACGTCCTGGAGCACAACAAGGTCGAGAAACTGCCGGTCGTTGACAATGAGGGCCATCTCGTCGGACTCGTCACCTACAAGGACATCACGAAAATGAAGGACTATCCCAATGCCAACAAAGACGCGAAAGGGCGTCTGCGCGTAGCGGCAGGGGTGGGAATCACCGCAAACGTGCTCGAGCGTGTCGAGTCACTGGTCAATGCCAGTGTTGACGCCGTCGTACTCGACTCCGCACACGGCCATTCGAAAGGAGTGATAGACACGTTCCACAAGATAAAGAACGCTTACCCTTCGCTCGATGTCGTGGTAGGCAATGTGGCGACAGCCGATGCTGTTTATGACCTCGTACAGGCAGGAGTCGATGGCATCAAGGTCGGTATAGGACCTGGCTCCATCTGCACCACGAGAATCATCGCCGGAGTCGGTGTCCCACAGTTCTCCGCCATCATGAACGCGGCCGAGGCTGCAAAGCAGAGCGGTATCCCGATTATCGCCGACGGCGGTCTGCGCTATTCTGGTGACATAGTCAAGGCCCTCGCAGCCGGAGGAGACTGCGTCATGTGCGGCTCCATGTTCGCGGGAACCGAAGAGGCCCCGGGCGATACCATCATCTATAACGGACGCAAGTTCAAGACCTATCGCGGCATGGGCTCGCTCGACGCCATGAAGGCGGGAAGCAGCGACCGCTATTTCCAGGACAAGGTCAACGCCAAGAAACTCGTGCCGGAAGGAATCGTAGGACGCGTACCGTTCAAAGGCAGCATAGCCGAGACGGTATATCAGCTCATCGGCGGTCTCAGAAGCGGCATGGGCTACGTCGGAGCACATAACCTTGAGGAACTCCGTCAGGCGCGATTCGTAAGGGTGACCGCGGCAGGCGTCGTCGAGAACCATCCGCACGACATCACCATCACCAGCGAGACACCTAACTACACAAGAGGCGAGTAAGGCCGGCACAAGACCGACAACTACAAAATCAATAACATAAGGTGGGTTCTATAAATTCACCGAATAATACAAATTTATCAAACATGGGTGACATAATTCTTTTCAGCGCTTTTGGCTTTGTTCCGGCATCTTGCTGTTTGTCAGTCAGTCATGATGCCCGCATCAATCCTTCCTTCCGCACAGCAATCTGCTCGGAACAAACCTCAAAATCGCCAGAAATGAATTTATAGAACCCACCATAACAGAACCAACATGTTTCGCAATTTCCCAGATCTGACACCCCAGCAGTTCATCGAGAAGACTGTTGAGGAACTGAGACAACAGTTAGGCAACGACAAAGTCGTCTTAGGACTTTCCGGCGGTGTGGACTCATCCGTCACCGCCGTACTCATCAACCGTGCGATAGGCAAGAACCTACATTGCATCTTCGTGAACACTGGACTGCTCCGCAAGAACGAGTTCGAGGACGTTCAGGCCAACTACAAAGACTATGGCCTTCAGGTCAAAGGCGTTGACGCGTCCGCCAAATTCCTCGCCGACCTCGCCGGCGTGGAGGACCCGGAGCAGAAGCGTAAGATTATCGGACGCGACTACATAGAGATTTTCGCGGACGAGGCAAAGCAACTCGACGATGTGAAGTGGTTAGGCCAGGGAACGATATACCCTGACGTCATCGAGTCGCAGAACAGCAGCTCAAAGACGATAAAGTCGCACCACAACGTGGGCGGACTGCCAAAGGACCTCCAGTTCCAGCTCTGCGAACCGCTCCGCATGCTCTATAAGGACGAAGTCCGCATGGTCGGCCAGGCACTTGGCATGGACCCTCAGCACATAGGACGCCATCCTTTCCCGGGTCCCGGACTCGGGGTCAGGATACTTGGCGAGGTCACGGCCGAGAAGGTGCGCATCGTACAGGACGCCGACAAGATTTTCATCGACGCACTACGCGCCGATGGTCTCTACGACAAGGTATGGCAGGCAGGGGCGATTCTCCTTCCGGTGAAGAGCGTAGGTGTATGCGGTGACGAACGCACGTATGACAATGCCATCGTGCTCCGCGCCGTACATAGCGTCAATGCCATGACCGCCGATTGCGTACACCTTCCTTACGAGTTCCTTGACAAAGTGTCATACGACATCATCACGAAGGTACAGGGCGTGAACCGCGTGGTCTATGACATCTCGCGCAAACCACCTGCTACCATCGAGTGGGAGTGAGCGCCACTGCTCCCGGCCGGATTCCACACACCGCGGCTCATACCCATGTGTGACGGATTGACGCACCATAGGCTCATGGTGTCAGACCACCATTCAGGTTCTTCTGCAAGGACTTGGATGGTGGTCTTCACGTTGACCCGGATCGGCGGTCAGCCAACCTGCTGCAATCGGTACGACCGGCAAGGACTTACCGTAACCATCCCATGTCCGCCATAACTGAAGATGTGGCGTGATGGCCTTTCGTCGGTCATCGCGCCACATCTGGTGAGCGGGTGTGCCTGGTGATGAGCGTGTCAGTGCCTCTGTCTTCTGACGGATACCCTTGGTGACGCCGACTTAGGCGCCGCGCTCTTCTCGCTCTTCTGGGTCTTCTCCTTGGTGCGGGTAGCGCGTGGGGTCTTCGCTTTCTTGGCTGACTTGCCGAGGGCGGCTATGGAGTCCTGACGGGCCAGTTCGGCGGAGTCAACAGGCGTCTCCCAGAGGTGGCTCTCGAAGTCGTCGAGTTCCTTCTCGATGCGCTCTTGCTCCTTCATCAGGTCTTTTGGGTTGGCGAACTGTTCCTGCAGCACCTTGTTCTGCATGTTGGTGGTCATGAAGATGGTTCCCTTGTAACGGTTGGTGTCGAAGAAGTCTGCCATCGAGCACTTCGCGGCGTTGTTGTAGTTGCTCATCATCACCATGTGCTGTGATAGATACGAGGTGATGTCCTCCAGTCTCACCCAGAAGAGCGGTAGGGCTTTCTTGGCCAGTGGCTCGTTCTTCATGGTTGGCTCCGCGCCTGTGCTGTCCTCGTCCTGATCTTCCTGGTCTTCCTCGTCGTAGTCGTCGAAGTCACCGAAGTCGTTGTTATCGACTTTCTCCATCACCGGGCAGATGGCTGTGACGCGGCTGTGGAAGGTGGCTGTGTTCTGGTCGTAGTATGTGGTCTCCTTGATGTTGAGGCGGGTGACGTACTGCGATGGCACGTCAACGGACTCGACCTTTATGCTCATGCCCTGTATCTCGTAGTCGATGCCGTTGTCATCGAGGAACTCCTTGAAGTGCATGCGGTTTTCCTTCGAGAAGTCCTCCAGACCGTCGAGTTTGACCTTATATGCCGGTATCTTGTCCTGGTTGAGTAGTTGGAAGAGCAGTGTGAAGAGGTTCACCTGTCCGTCCTTCGGCTCTACCGGGAAGTAGAGTGGTGCGTTCTCGTCCTTGGTGAGGTCGAGTGACCTGTAGATGTCGCGTCGCCAGCTGACGTCCTTGGGCACATCGACAGCCGACGGGAACATGATGCTTGCCCTGTCCACGCTTGGCGGGTCGATGGTCGATGGTGTGCCGCTCTTCGCCGCGTTGGGCTTTCGCACCGTCGCGGAGCCTTGCTGCACCGTGGATGCGTCTTTGTCGTCGGCTTTCTTGGTGGCGGTCGGCTTGACGGGGGCGGTGCTGGTCGTCCTGTTCGTTTTCACGCTGACTCTTGTCTTCTGGGGCTGGGCCATTACGGAAGCGCCACAGAGGAGCGACATACCGAATGCCAGAGCGATTGCTGATGCTATATGTCTCATATTATTTGGTTTGTCAAGGTGGGTTCTAAAAATTCATTTCTTGCGATTTTGAGGTTTGTTCCGAGCAGGTTGCTGTGCGGAAGG
>JAKSJE010000068.1 GCA_024398405.1 Bacteroidaceae bacterium | reverse complement strand
ATTCGAGGCCCTCGAACGATAAAAGGGTGTTCTATAAATTCCACGCCATAGGAGCGCCCAGCAGATGCGCCGACATCGCTCACCCACATCGCCGACATCGCTCACCCACATCACCGACATCGCCCACCCACATCACCGACATCGCTCAACCACATCGGCGAGAACGCTCAACCACGTCGGCGAGAACGCTCTCCGGCGTCTCGTCATGCGCTCTCCCAGGCCTGGTTGACCGCTCTCACAGACGTGGTCAACCACTCTCACAGACCATGGAAGTCTGTCGCGGCTGACTGATACAAGGCTCATTCAGCATAATGCTCCTGTTCTTTACCACCTTGTCGGCTGACCTTCGGCCTTCCTCCGTCGCACCTCGGAAGAGATGCTAATTTTGTTTGTAAAGATAATGGAGAAAACCTTGTGAAGATACTAAATTATTGTTAAAAACGAGAGGGACATGCAATAATATACGGAATTTTCGTATATTTGCATGATAAATTAGATGTTGAGGCAAGGGAGGAAGGACAATCTTCCCTACCGAGGTAAAGCTCTACTAAATTTAAAAAACAGAATACAATGAGACGTCTATTAATTTTCCTTTCAGCCTTGTTGGCCACGATGGCTAACGTACAGGCTCAGGTGGTCAGCGAACTTGAGGCACGGCAATACGCCAGTCAGTTCTTCCAGGAGATGGATGCTGTATCCAAGCAACCCTCAAGACATCATGGCACGCAGAAACTCAGTATCCTCAAGCGTTCGGCAACGGTCGCAGATAACGAGGCATCACCCGCCTACTACATATTCAACAGAGGTGACGATGGCGGCTTCGTCATCGTGTCGGGCGATAAACGCACGTCGCACAGCATTCTCGGCTATTCTGCCACAGGCACTTTCCGTACAGAGGAAGCGCCGGCAAACATACAGGCATGGCTCGACGGATACGCCGAACAGATTACGGCATTGCGTCAATCAGCCTTGACCGCAGTCAGACAACCTATGACTGCACCAGGCTATCCGGTGGTTGAGCCGCTGATCACGACCACTTGGAACCAGGACGAGCCATATAACGCGCAGACCCCGAAGATGAGTGGCGCACACACACTTGTAGGCTGTACGGCAGTAGCAATGGCACAGATCATGAACTACAACCGCTGGCCCTTGCGAGGCACAGGCAGCATAGAGTACGCATGGAACAACTCATATCTTGACCGCGACTTCTCCCAATGTACTTACGACTGGGACAACCTCGACGTGGCACAGTTGATGAGCGACGTGGGCATAGCCTGCAAGATGAACTACGGTGTGAACAGCAGCAGTGCCTCTGAACTCGATGCGGCACGTGCTTACGTACGTAATTTCGGTTACGACAAGGGGCTGGAGTTTCATGAGCGCAGACAATCGGATGAACATTCATGGCGTGATTCCGACTGGGAGCAGATGCTGCGTGACGAACTCGACGCGCGACGCCCTGTCTTTTACTCCGGCGCATACCGAAACGGCCGCAACTACATCGGCCATGCCTTCGTCTGCGATGGCTACGACGATGCGGGATACTTCCACTTCAACTTCGGTTGGGGCGGTGTTGATGACGGATGGTACCGCGTGACACCGATAGACGAGAGATATATCGATGTGTTCGACTTCCAGGCCTATCAGACGATAATCACCCACATACAGAAGGATGCAGGTAATCCTGCATGGATGAACGCCATATTCATGAGCAACTACTCGACACTCATCTGGAGTTTCACGTCCGATACTGTCGAGTGCGCATATCAGCTGAAGTCGATGGATACTGGCGACATCTATTATTCCAAGTCAGTAGAAACGCCACTCAAGCCCTACACCTACACAGAACTCGATCCCATCTACGGTCACACCGCTCCTGAGAACGAAGACCTGAAGGAACTCAACCTGCCAGACGGCACTTATCAGCGGCGCACGGTCTATCGTCCGAAGGGATCGAAGGAGTGGCACGAGCGCAACTTCCACTACTACAGCACAATTCCTTCATTTTCCGAGGAATATGTATGGGTTGATGTCGTGAACGGCAACATCACCACGAGTCCGTCACTCACGTTCAAGTATGGCGAAATGCAGTACACGAAAGTGAACGAGGAAGAGGTCGCACTATCAGGATGGTCGGGCTGGAGTGAAGACGCAAAGGATATCGTGATTCCTGATTCCGTGACATATCGAGGAAAGACATACCCTGTCACTGACATCAATGTGTCCAGTTATGAGGAAGGCAAGTCGCTGACATTGCCAAAGACCCTCCACAAGATATCGCAATTGAAGTACAAAGGAACGGCTATCACTGTTCCAGAGACCGTTGATACCATCGTCACGCTCGAATTGCCGAACATTTCCGACCTCATATTGCCTTCATCACTGAAGGTAATCGGCCTCCCTGACAGCAAGGAGGGGAGACTGACGTGCGCCAACACCGAACTGACCATTCCGGAAGGGGTTGAGTATGTAAGAACACTCTTTTGCCAAAGCCTTGAGACACTGCATTTCCCTGCATCTTTGCACGCCCTCGGTAATTCTTGCCTTGCCCGTCATGAGACGCTCAAGACTGTGACATTCGCCCCTGGATGCCAACTGACAGTGTTGCCTGAATTATGCTTCGTGAACGACAAGCGTCTGAAGGGCATCGACCTGCCTGAATCGCTCGAACGGATAGAAAAAGAGTGTTTCGAAAGTTGCGGCAGCCTCAAGGAGATAGCCATACCAGCCAGCGTGCGCTTCATAGGTGCCGGTGCATTCTCCGGTTGTACCAACCTGCAACACATCACGTTCGCCGAAGATGGCAACCTGGAGGAAATCGGTGGTGGAGGATATAGTTATAACGGAACGTTCTGCGGATGTGAAAACCTCGAATACATCGTGTTCCCTCCATCGCTCAAGATATACAACGAACAGATCCGTGACTGTGGCATCGTCTATGCGGACTTCAGCCGTACACAAATCACAGAAATAGACGGCGAAGACGCATGCTTCTTCTACGACTGCCACGCTCTGGAGACAGTGCTCCTGCCGCCAACGATAAAGAAAATAGGAAACTTCTTCGGCAACTGTGAGAAGGTAACCTCGTTCGTCATACCAAAAGGCACTGAGAGCATTTCCTATCTCGGAGCGTCGAACATCCAGTCGCTGGTCATACCAGCCAGTGTGAAGACATTCGACGGTCTATTGTGCAATCCGTCAACCGTTGTCATCTGTGAGGGCATGACACCGCCTGAAGGAAGCGGACTGGCAGACTATATCTATGCCAGCCAACTCAGGAACTTCACACTCTACGTGCCTGCCGGTGCGTCACAGGCATATAAGGACTATGAGTTCAAGTTCGGTCGCTACAACCATATTTACCGCATCATGGTTCCAATCTACGAGATGGCTTCCGAGACCGCTGTCAACGTGGTGGCAGACACCGACGGTGCTACAGTCGTAGGTAGTACAGCCGAAGGTGCGCTGGTACTGCCATCGACCGTCAACGGAGCCAACGGAGAAGTGCCGGTCACAGCGATTGCCGCCAACGCATTCATGGGAAACACTACAATCACATCGGTTGACATCCCCGTAACGGTGCAAGGCAGTGACGCCGATGTCAAGACAAGAGACCACAGTCAGCACAGTCCACGCAGCGTGATGGGTGCATCCGCCGGAATAGGTCAATATGCCTTTGCATACTGCATGAGCCTGAATGAAGTATATGTCCACTGGACCCACCCTCAGGCTATCGACGAGACGGTATTCCGTGGCCTCGACCTCTCCAAACTCACTTTGGTAGTGCCTGACAACACCTCTGCCAACTACGCGACGGAAGACGTATGGAAGGACTTCGGCACCATCATCGAGGAATCAGCACAAGGCATCGACACCCCGACCTTCCTATCCCCGTCAGCCAAGAACAGTCCTATCTACGACCTCATGGGCCGACGTGTGGATGTGCTACGTCCTGGCACGATATACATCAGGGATGGCAAGAAGATAATGCTGAAGGAGGGTTCTGAGAACTCACCACTATAATTTCGCGCTCGGCAAATAGGAACTGATAGTATAGCAAATTGACCAATTTCATATCAAAGAGGCACATGCTCATGGCGTTCGTCATGGCTCTTTGCATGAATGTATATGGACAGCGCACTGTTACCATATCATCAAGTGGTGGGATAATGCCACTTTTCTCTAAGAGTTGTAAAGCATACATTCTGACTGATGTTGATGATTCGCCTGTTGTCCATACAGCCGCGATGTTGCTTCGGAGAGACATCGCCAGTGTTACGGAAAGCGATGACTCTGTGATTGTCAGCAACAAGACTTTGCCTGCCGGCAAATATGCGGTAATCATTGGCACTATCGGACAATCCGCGTTTATAGATAGTCTCGTTCATGCCGGGAAGATTGATGTGTCGGACATCAGTGGGAAGTGGGAAACACACAAGATAATGACCGTCAGCAATCCGTATGATGGAATTGATGAGGCCCTGGTCATTGCAGGAAGCGACTCGCGAGGTACCGCATACGGAACTCTCGAAATAAGCAGAAAGATAGGTGTTCATCCTTGGTACTGGTGGGCAGATGTCAAGCCGGAGGTGAAGACGTCGTTATATGTTACTGCCGGAGAGATTATAGGCAAGGAGCCATCGGTAAAATATCGTGGCATTTTCATAAACGATGAAGACTGGGGTCTGCATCCGTGGGCCATTACCACCATTGACAGAGAGGCCGGATCCATCGGTCCGCACACATACGAGCGTGTGATGGAACTACTGTTGCGAATGAAAGCCAACCTGCTATGGCCAGCGATGCATGAGTGCCTTGGCGCAAAGACTTTTTGGTATTTCCCCGAATGCCAGAAACTTGCCCGTGACTATGGTATAGTGCTTGGAGGTAGTCATTGCGATGTGATGCTGCGTTGCAACAACTCTGACTGGATTCACTGGAAAAGGTACAGCAAACAGGATTTTAATTACGCGACGAACCGAACGACTGTTCAGAATTACTGGGCGGAGCGTGTTGGTGAATCAAAAGACATAGATGCCATATATACATTAGGTATGCGTGGTGTGCATGACAGTGGAATAGCAGGATACAGCAGTAAAACTGACAAAGTGGCCGGACTGACCGATATACTTACCTATCAGCGCCAACTTATCCAGGATTCCGTAGCTGAATATAAAGGGCTGACTGTCGAACAGATTCCTCAGACATTCATCCCCTACAAGGAAGTGTTAGATGCCTACAATGCCGGTCTTCAGGTTCCAGAGGATGTCACCCTATGCTGGGTAGATGATAACCACGGATATATCCGTCAGCTCTCGACTGCAGAAGAACAGAAACGAAGTGGCGGCAGTGGAATCTACTACCACCTAAGTTATTGGGGCTCGCCGCACGATTATCTTTGGCTGAGTAGCATTTCGCCCTCACTTATATCATACGAACTATGCAAAGCGTATGACATGAACACAAGGAACATGTGGGTGATTAATGTAGGCGACATCAAACCCGCCGAAGAGGAACTGCAGTTCTGCATGGATCTCGCATGGGATATCGACCGCTGGAGACCGGACTCGGCGTACGAATATACAGAATATTGGGCAACAGTCATCTTTGGTCCAGAATTAGGAGTGGAAATCTCCTCTATCAAGAATGAATACTATCGTCTTGCAGCAAATGGCAAACCAGAGCACATAGCATTTAACCGTTATTCGGAAACCGAGCAAAATGAACGAATAAAAGATTATGACGACCTTGTACAGCGTGTGAACGTGCTTAACACACGGATTCCCGAACGTCTCAAGTTCGCATTCTACCAGTTGGTGCGCTACCCCGTAGTCTGTGCCGCCGATATGAACAAAAAGGTATTCTATGCCTCACAGAGTCACACTCATGCCGCTGCCGGATATAACGACGCGACCACATTGTCAGACAAGGCCATATCGGCATTCAAGTCCATTGTCCGTATGACAGAATGGTACAACACCGGTAGCCTGAACAACGAAACGACCTCGAACCCGAAATGGAGGAATTTCATGTCGTACTGTCCAAGGCTCTCGGGCAACAGTCATCTTAACACGCCGGAGGTTGCTTCGAGTGCTGATATCGCCACTGAGACCGACAGCATCAAAGAGGACTCTTTCTATATCGTTAAAGCAAACAATTACTCTTCAGCATCTCCAGCGCTGAAAACCATACGCGGCTTAGGAACAAGCGCCAATTCAATCAGTGTACTTCCGGTCACGGGGACAAGACACCAAGTGTCCGACGCACCTCGCGCCACCTACACCTTGCCTGTTCATAAGGGACGGAATGTTATAGAAATGAGATTTCTGCCCAATCATCCAATCAATGCGGACTACGACCTCCGAGTTGCCTATTCAATAGAAGAAACAGCACCTAAAACAGAAAGCATCAAAGCAACGGCCACAAGCAGGCAATGGGGTGTCAATGTGCTCCGAGGCTACGCATCGGTGACAACCATATTCAATGCCGAAGATAAAGATGACATCACGCTCAGAGTCTCCTTCCTCGATCCCTCAATCGTACTCTGCGATATAAAAGTGACGTTTGTGTCCGAAAGCTCACAGGCAGATATCACAGGAACGGATGAAAAGGCAGATTAGATAAGTTACTTAGGGATTGTAGAATGGTGGGTTCTATAAATTCACCGAATAATATAAATTTATCAAACATGGGTGACATAATTCTTTTCAGCGCTTTTGGCTTTGTTCCG
>JAKSJE010000067.1 GCA_024398405.1 Bacteroidaceae bacterium | reverse complement strand
ATAGAGCCCACCTGTGTCAAGAGAAAGAGGGGATTGCGTCATTGTCTGTCGCAATCCCCTCTTGGAATTCTTTCACGCACTGGTCTCAGGCCAACCGGCTGAATGCGTCGCGGATTTTTTCTGCTGCTTCTGTCATCTCCTCTGGCGTGAATTGCTTTTTGGGGTTGGAGAAGAGCATGTCTTTCTCTGACTGCATAGGAACGAGGTGAATATGTGCATGAGGCACCTCAAGTCCGAGTACCGCCTCACCTACCTTGATGCATGGGAATACGGCTTTGATGGCACAGGCGACTTTCTTCGCAAATACCTGAAAGCGGGCAATCTCATCGTCTTCCATGTCGAAGATGTAATCGACCTCGCGACGAGGAATGCAAAGTGTATGTCCTTTGACGAGTGGATTGATGTCGAGGAACGCATAGAATTCCTCTGTCTCAGCACACTTGTAGCTCGGAATCTCACCGGCTGCTATCTTCGAGAATATAGACATAAGGCTTTTTATCAAACAGTGATGTTCATGACTTCGAGTTCAATCTGTCCGTGAGGTATGGTGATTTTGGCTATGTCACCGACCCTCTTGCCGAGAAGCCCTTGGGCGATAGGAGTGGCAACGGAGATTTTGTTCTCCTTGAGATTCGCCTCACGTTCGCTGACGAGGGTGTAGGTCATTTCCATGCCTGTCTTGACGTTCTTGAGTGTCACTGTGGATAGTATCTGGATGGTCTCTGTCTGTATCTTGGAGGTGTCGATGATTTTGGCATCTGCCAGTACAGCCTTAAGTTCGGCAATCTTGGTTTCCAACTTGCCTTGTGCCTCCTTCGCTGCGTCATATTCGGCATTTTCGGAGAGGTCACCTTTCTCGCGTGCTTCCTGAATCTGACGTATCACTTCAGGACGTTCAACTTCTTCGAGTTGCTTGATTTCGGCTCTGAGTTTGTCAAAGCCTTCTTTTGACATGTATGCCATAATTCTCTGCTTTTAGTATCTTTTATAGTAAAAAATAAATCCCAATACTGAGTATCGGAACCTATAAATCTCTTTGCGGTGCAAAGTTAGGCAAAAAAAAATTATAAACCAAATAATTAACTCGATAAAATTTTATATCTTTGCATTTGGAATGAAAAAACGTTTTGTGCTTATGAGAAAAGATGTATTATGTTTGCTAATCACGATGGTGTCTCACCTGATGTTGACAGGTTGTGCAAATGGTGGTCAGGAGCAGGCGGTCACAGAGTCTGGTATTGATTCCGTTGATGTCGAGACGGCTGCTGAGGTACCTGCCTTACCACAGACTGCTGAAATGACGGGTTGTGTAGTTGACGAGATGATGAGCACTGTCACCTTGGCTACTGAAAACGGTGACACTGTCACGTTTGTCAAAGGTGAGGACTTCACGTCAGATGCGGCCATAGGAGATGAGGTGGTCATCACCTTGGACACGGAAAACGAAGAACATGAAATAACCAATGTAAGGAAATTATGAAAAAGAAGAGATTTTTCATAGTTGCCATGGCATGCATGGTGGCTATGAGTGTGTCTGCCAAGAAGGAGAAGACAGATAGGGAAGTGTGGGTTGACATCATGTACCAGATGGCAGAACCTATTTTGAGGAACATGGCGGAAGGAACTCTGCAGCAGAACATGACTGTGGAGAACGGTGGTCTGGAACTGAGTCCGACCTGGGACGGACGGAACAAGAAGGTGGCCTACATGGAGGCTTTCGGCCGCCTTATGGCTGGTCTGGCGCCTTGGCTCTCGCTTCCTGACGATGACACCGATGAAGGTCAGAAACGCAAACAACTCAGGGAATGGGCTCTGAGGGCTTATGCTAACGCGGTTGACCCTGAGAGTCCTGACTACTTGGGCTGGACTTCCGGAGGCCAGACTCTTGTGGACGCCGCATATCTGGTTGAGAGCCTGTATCGCGGCTATGATGCCTTATGGAAACCGCTGAGCCAGGAGACGAAAGACCGTTACATCAAGGAGCTCCAGGGGCTGCATCGTTACGATCCGCCATACACCAACTGGCTGCTGTTCGTAGGCATGGAGGAGAGTTTCCTGCTGTATATAGGTGCTCAGTACGATGCCTACCGCATCCACCTCAGTCTGGCGAAGGTGGAGGAATGGTATGTGGGAGACGGATGGTATTCCGATGGTCCGGCATTCGCCTTCGACTACTACAACTCGTATGTCATCCAGCCTATGTATCAGGAGTGCTTGGAGATGGTGGCTGCGAAGAGGGGCAACGACAACTACATGGTGCGTGGAATGGGTAAGATAAGTGGTGTCAGGAATCGTCTGAAGGAGGTGAACAAGAGAATGCAGAAATTCGGTGTGATCCTCGAACGCCTCATATCACCTGAAGGCACATATCCCGTGTTCGGACGTTCCATCCCTTATCGCATGGCAGTGCTTCAGCCTCTGGCTCAGCTTGCATGGAAGAAACAACTACCTGAAGAACTCCACAACGGACAGGTGCGAGCCGCCATCACAGCAGTGGCAAAGAACATGTTCGGCAAAGCCGACAACTTCAATGACAAAGGCTTCCTGACCATCGGTTTCATGGGCAATCATCCGAATGTCGCTGATTGGTACACTAACAACGGTTCCCTCTATATGACCTCGCTTGCGTTCCTGCCGTTAGGACTTCCGGCCGACGACCCTTTCTGGACTGATCCTGCAGAGAAGTGGACGAGCAAGAAGGCCTGGGAGGGCGACGACTTCCCGAAGGATCACAAATGGGACATCAACCGTGAGATTCTGTACTGGGAGTAGATTTTTGCTGTAAGCCAATAGAACGCCAGCGCCGTAAAGAAGCCTGCTATCGAATCAATAAGATAGTGGGCTTTTATATATACGGTGCCGCAGAAAAGCAGTATGTACAAAGGGAACATGATCCAGAACAGGCACTTGTTTCTGGAATTCCATGCAAGCAGCATCAGTATGGTGCTTATTCCGACATGGCTGCTTGGGAAGGCGGCAGTGGGTCGTTCGCCTATCTCCTGAGCACCGATGACCAACTGCCCGAAGATTCCGTGCGTTTCGGGTGAGATCATGTCCCTGTGACTTCTGAAATAGTCGCCTACCTGTGGGAAGCCTTCTGCGAACATGCCTGTGAAAGACGATGATGGCGAGAGGTCGCTGACTTCCCCCATATCCATCAAGGCGCGGAAATAGAACTGTGGACCTGCCACGGGAAGAAACTCATATACTAAATAGAACAGGAAGAAACTGCCCAGGAATATGAATTCAGCCTTGTCAATCTGGTCGTAACGACGCAGTAGGTAGAACACTATCACTGCCGCCATCATGTAGTAGTAGGAGTAATAGCCTAAGCAGAACAGTTCACTGGCCAGTGCTGAAGGCATTAGTCTGTCGAACTCCAGCGCGGGCTGACAACCGAACAGATGTTGGTCCGTCCCAGCAAACACATGGTCTTGATAGGGGAACTGTGAACAGAACTCGAATGTTTCCGGATACCACCATATCAGGAATACCATCAACGGGAATATCCTCACTGCCCGGGTGACACGTCGTCCTGTTGCTTCATGTGTACGATGCCAGTTTGTGGAGCTGATGAAGAATGCCACAATATTTGAGCCGACGATGGTGGCCAGTGCTGTCACACGCAGCCTCAGCATCGCCCAAGGGTCGGTGAATCCATCCCACATGAATGCAATCATCACCGAGGTGACTAATATATATAATAAGGTGACAAGTTCGGTGCTTGTCAGAGCCAGTGATTTTCTTTGTACCATTTTATAGTTTGTTTGACTCCGTGCTCGAGGTCCCACTGTGGAGTGAATCCCAGTTCTTCTTTCAATGGGGTTATGTCGCACGTCCAGTCACGCTGTGACATGATGAGGTATTTGTCGCGGTTCAGCGTAGTGGGACGATGAGTGACATTACGTGCCCACCAGTCGGAGACAGATGTCACCACATGGAGCAACCAGAGCGGAGCCTTGACGTGGATGACATGTCTCACTGCAAGTTCCCTCCGCAGCAGGTCGCTGAACACACGGCTCTCGTAGGTGTGGCCGTCAGCCACGTTATAAGTCCTGTGCGCAACGCCTTTGTCCACTGCTGCAAAGATTGCCCCGACGAGGTCATCGACGTAGATGAACGTGAGTTTCTGTTCCTGTCCTACGGCAAAGTCGAGATGTCTGGCGATTGACTGGGCCATCACGAAATAGTCTTTCTCGCGGGGACCATAGACACCGGTAGGACGGAAAATAACATAAGGGAAATCCCCAAGTGACTTGATATACTCCTCCGAGCGGAGTTTACTTGCGCCATAGACGGAAGGGCCTATGACGCTGTAGCTGCTCACATAGATGAACTGTCGCGGAATCATGTCCAGTTGAGTCAGGACATCCACGAAATTGCGCGTGCAGTCGTAGTTGTTGCGCATGAAGTCGTTCCTGTCTAAGCATTTCGTAGCACCGCCTGCATGTATGATAACGTCAAAAGGTGAGCCGACGGCTGCCAGCTGACGGCTGAGCACCGTTCTGTCAGACAGGTCGAGCGTGAGGAAGCCCAGTCCCTGGAGCTGGAGGTATCTCCTGCTCGAGTGTTCCCTGACTCCAGCCCATATCTCATGCCCTCGTCTGAGACCCTCCTCACAGAGGAAACTGCCGATGAATCCGCTTGCGCCTGTTATGAGAATCTTCATTCAGCAGGATATTTCCTTATGAAATCGAAGTCAACAGTCCTTCTGCTGAGATTGACCTTCGAGATGCGTATCCTTATCTTGTCGCCCATCTGGAATATGTGCTTCGATGAACGCCCGACGAGACAGAAGTTCTTGTCGTCGAAGTTGAATGACTCATTGCCGAGATACCTGCAGTTGGTGAATCCCTCACAGTGGTTCTCATGGATCTTGCTGTATATGCCGTACTCTGTGACTCCGCTGATGGTGGCATCATATTCCTCTCCGAGCCGGTCACCGAGGAACTCCACCATCTTGTATTTCACACTGGCTCTCTCCGCACTCGTGGCCAACTGCTCCATCATGGAGGCATGTTCGCAAAGCCCTTCATATTTCTTACGGCTTGCGCTGGCGAAACCCTGCAGATAGCGTGTGAGCAATCTGTGCACCATCAGGTCGGGGTAGCGGCGGATAGGAGAGGTGAAATGTGTGTAGTACTTGAACGCCAGTCCGTAGTGGCCTATGTTGTACGTGCTGTACTTGGCTTTCTGCATAGCCCTGAGGGCAATGATGTCAACGAACTCTTCCATCCTGTCGCCCTTTATGTCGTTCAGCAGTTTGTTGAGGCTTTTGGCGACACTTTTTTTCGAGCCTTCGGTCTTCAGACTGTAGTTGAAACGTCCGACTATCTGAGCCAGGTTGCCCAGTTTCTCAGGGTCGGGCAGGTCGTGGATGCGGTATGGAAGTGTCTTAGCGGGCTTTGCCTTGCCAACCGTCTCAGCAACGACGCGGTTGGCGAGCAGCATGAATTCCTCGATGAGCTTGGTGGCTGGTGTGGCGATATGGAAATACACACTTGTCGGATGCCCCTTCTCGTCCACCTCGAAACGCATTTCCTCTGAGTTGAATTCGATGGCACCATCCCGCAGGCGATTCTGACAGAGCTTCTGAGCCAGGTTGTTCAGCACCGTCAGAGCCTTCACCAGGTCGTTTCTCTCACCATCGGTCTCTCCCTCGAAAATCCGGTCAACCTCCTCGTACGCATATCGCCTGTCGCTTCTGATGACAGTATGGACGATGCGCGACCGAAGTACGTTGGCATCCTCATCGATGTCGAAGACGACTGAGAACGTCAGTTTTTCCTCATCAGGGCGCAGTGAGCATACAAAGTTGCAGAGATGTTCTGGCAGCATGGGTATCGTCCTGTCAACGAGATAGATGCTTGTGCCTCTTTCCTCTGCCTCCTGGTCGATTGGAGACCCTTCAAGCACATAGTGCGACACGTCGGCGATATGGACTCCCACTTCATAGATGGCCGGTGACTCCTTCAGTATCTTGAAAGATATGGCGTCGTCGAAGTCCTTGGCGTCGCGGGGATCGATGGTGAAGGTCAGAGTGTCACGGAAATCCTCACGCTGGGCTAAATCCTCCATCGTCACCTCGGGACGTATCTTCTCCGCGTATTTCGAGACGGACTTTGGATATGAATAAGGCAAGCCGAACTCCTTCAGGATGTCATGCATCACGATGTCATCGTCTGGCTGTGTCTGAGACTTCTCATGCTTCTGAGAACCAGAAGACTTTCGTGAGGGTTTATCCCTTCGCTTATCTTCCTTCTCGTGTTGTCCGGACTTCTTATCCTGACCACCGTCCTTACTGATACTTATCTTTTTGTCGGAGTTATATGCCAGACGCCCCTGATCCAGGTATTCGGTGATGATGTCAACACACAGCATCTTCACAGGATGGGTGGTGAGGCGCAGGCTGCTGAATATCTCCTTCAACGCAAAGAACTCCCCTGGATGCGATGACATGAAACCCATCAGGCGAGTCTGAAGTTCTTTTTTGTTAAGTTTTGCTCTTGTCATACTGCAAAGGTAGGCAAAAAACTCGTTTTCGGCAAATAATAGTTCATATATTTGCGTTTTGCCGGTTGCGAAACCGACAATCCAGCGGTTTTCACCACCTTGCGACTGACTTCATACGCTGCCTACCGAACAGCCAGATCCATACCCATTCCTCAGCGAGACCGCAGCGGCTGCGGAGTTCTGTGCGTTCCTACCGGACGGGACGGGATAACTGCATGAGTCCCTTGTCATGATGTTGAAGTGAGCGGCATTGATTACCGAGAGTCATGGAAACACCGGTCTGGTCATTGTAAGGTTTCCATTTCGGCAAGCCATAGACATTAGGACTGCAGGTCTTGATGATGGAAATCGTGTGGGCAATAGTTCATAGTGTGATAATGAGCAGCTCATGATGTCTGTGCGCTTGAATGGCTCATCGTCATGCGACAGCGAAGTCAGCACAATCGCACGAAACAACCTAAGACACCTGATG
>JAKSJE010000066.1 GCA_024398405.1 Bacteroidaceae bacterium | reverse complement strand
CAAAAGCATCAAAATAGCAATAACACACATAGCTTATGTCAATCTTTCATTTGCGGGGAATTTATAGAACACCCCTGTATTCTTGTTGTCAAGCAGCGCACACAATCACTTTGCCATTTGTTACCCATTTGTTTCTTTGTAATTACAGCCCCCCACACACCAAAAATCGCTCATTAGCGCATAACGTTAATGAGCGATTCTGGTTGATGGCCATGCCGATGGCGGTGGGGAATTATCTGAACAATACCTTCTGGCCTCTTGTGTTGATGTAGATGTTCCCCTTGACTGGTGTGGCGACTCTGCGGCCGGTCAGGTCTGTGAGCCCTTGGGTGGCAGAGCGGAGACTGGCTTCGGTTGTCTGGATTGCCGTGGCGTCATCTGTGATGAATACCGTAGTAGGGCTTGGGGACTTCTCGGAAAGTATATAGGCGAAGTTCGCCGTCATCGATGTCGATGCTGATGCGTTGAATCCTACGCGCCCGGTCTCTGTGTTCTTGCTGATGCCCATCAGTTCCTTCGACTTGAAGCCCGTGCGTTTGAGGGTCGTGCCGGTGAGAATGTCGTCGGTGTTGTCGGCATGGCCATAATCGGCTATCAGTCGCATCTTGGTGACAACGCTGGCTCCTTTGTAGAGTATGGCAGGTGTGAAACTCGGCACCTCTCTGCCCATTTCGCTGAGCACTACGTAAGTGGTGTCACCGACTGTCTTGATTTCCTTGGCGGTGTATGCCGTGATTCCTTCTGGCACTTCGAGTCCGAACGGGTAATAGATGGCTCGATAGCCTACCCCTGGTATATTTACGTCAATGGTGGTGACTTCCTTGACTCTCCATACGTTGTTTGGGTCGCTGCTTCCCCCTCCGTAGAATCCGGTGTTGGTGGCTGAATAGGAGTTGAGGTACTGTCCGGAGCCGTTGAGGGCGAGCGTCCAGGTGCTCTGGGACTCATTCACGAGTCCTGCCACGAAATAAGGAGCGGATGCTTTCTCTACGAACTTGGAGAACGCCTTACCGCTCTCGCCGCCGAGGTAGCAGCCCGACTGCGGGTTGAGCAGGTACATCTTGCCGTCTCGCTCTTCGGAGAACCAGATTAAGCCGGCTTTCTTAGGGTCGTAGCTGTCTGAGCGTTCTGTCTTCCACGTGATCTGGCCTTCCTTGTCGAACGAGCAGTTGTCGGAGAAGAGGTAGCCGCCTTTCGCGTTGGAGCTTAGAGTGTAGAAGCGGTTCGTCTTCAAGGTCGGCACGGTGTATTGGAAAATCTTCTTGCGTGTTCCGTCGTATCCCACTGCCACGATGTATGCCGCATCCTCGCTGCCAGGGTAGAGAACCTGTGTGTATGTGTGCTTCGAGTCACTTCCGAGCGCGTACATGGTGATGCGGATGAGGCTGTCCGCACTGTTGTATGTCTCATACGCCACCGCGTTCTGCACTTTGGAGTGAAGCACTTTCACGAAACTGCCGTTGATGGTGCATCCGTCTCCTAACTTGTCAGGTACTGTGAGCGGCAGGCAGTCGCGGTAGATGGTGTAGTTGTGTCCGTTGATGTAGTTTATTTCCTCGGTAAATGCCGGGTACCCCATCTCCTTGACGTGATCGCGGAGGTTGCGCAGCATCGAAGCGTTGATCTTGTTCCATCCGGCGCCGTAGTCCTCGATGTAGGCATTGATTTCCTTGAACATTCCCGCTTTCTCGAAGAAAGGAAGGAGGTCGATTTTGGCTGAGTCGCATGCCATCTTCATCCAGTTGACCTGCATCTTGCCGTTGTCCATGGAGTTCAGTGTGTTGGTGCTGGTGTTTCTCAGTCCTTCGATGACCATCGGGATGATGTCCGGGCACTTACCCGCCAGCGTGCCCCAGAGGTTGAGTTGCCAGAACGGCACGAGTTTGACGAAGTGGTCGTAGTTGCGGCTGTTGTTGGCTCCGGTTGCTTCCGCGCCGTGATAGTCGGGACCGTCCTGCAACTGCCAGCAGACTCCTTTGCGCAGTCCCTCCTCGAAATAGGTCTGCATACGTCCACCGCGCATACCGCTGTAGTCGTTGACACCAGTCACCTCGTCTTCGAGACGGAGGTCGTCGGGGTTGCCATACTTTATCTGAGCCCATGACGCGTAGATGTTGTTGGTTGTCTCACCGCATCCGCTCCATTTGAATCCAGGTGTGATCTGGTTGTTGTGACCCCATTCGTGGGCTACGCCCCAGAATCCGAACTTGTTGCGGTCGGGTTGGCAGAGTGAGGCCAATGAGTTGACATGGCAATAGGCGGAGTTCCCGCCAGCGGCCATGAACCCGTAATTGGATGCGTAGAAGAGCTGACGGTTCTTGATCTCACGGCCATATTTCTCGATGCCCATCATGTAGTGCATGGTCTTCTGTACTTCCTCGTAAAGCGACATGAGAGAGTCCATGTCCACCGGGCAATATTGCCTCAGCATGAAAGCCGGGTATGCGATTTGCGCGTGTGCGCTGCGGCAGATGATGATAGTGCTGTCTGACGCACTCGGATGAAGTCTGAGAATCTCCTTCCAGTCGTCATTGTCCATCGTCTCCCTGTCGAAGTAGCCCTGGACCTGACCGTTGACGATGTGCACTTTCACATTCGGCGCGGTCTTGTAGTCGTTGGTGTAGTAGTTGATGAAGGTGTTGCCGGTAGTCGATGGCGTGATGAAGTTGAAGCCGTTTCGCAGCGCGTACGATGAGCTGCTCTCGTCGGTGAGCCAGTTCTTCACCGACATAGACACCTTATAGTCACCGATGCCCTCTACGATGACGATCATAGGTTTGCCGGCATTGGCATAGATGCCGGTAGGGTTCTCAAACTGGTTGTATTCGCTGTTTGTCCTCATCTCGCTCTTGAGGTTTGACGTGGTCCGGTAGGCCTCGTACTCTCCGATATGGAATCTGGCGTAGCCAGCCGGGTCACTCAGCAGATTCTGTACGAGAGCCTTGACGTCAGCGTCTTCGATGCCTTCCGATGTGGTGACGCTGCTCTTGAGCTTCGTGCAGAGGTCATCCTCGAAGTATGGGACGAATGCGTCCTTTTTCGTGTTGTCAATCTTGAAGAACCCGATCTCGCTTGCGCTGGCGAAGTTGCCGCTGCCGCTTAATATCCTGAATCGCACCGCTCCGACATCGTCCATCCCGCTCTTGCCGAGGCGGACATCCTGTGCGCTTGAGGAGCCGTTGAAGTTGACGGTGTCAACAGCGAACCAGCCGGAGGCGGCCCTGACGTCGGTCGATGAGTTAATCTGGATGATGACTTCCTTCCAGTTCCCGTTTGTGTTGCCGTCCTGACGCGGTGTGTAGCGGAGATAGTCGATGTGGTGTGCGCCGTCGAGCCCCAACGTGATAGTCACTGGGAACCGGGTGGTTGAACTGCTCCAAGGCGAGTGCCAGAATGTGTTGGTCTTGCCATCATAGGCATAGGAGAGCGGATTGCCGCTGTTGGCCTGGTCCGTGTAACTGCTGGCCACAGTCCATTGCTTGTCCTGAGCGACGGCTGTGGTGGATACAGTAGCGATAGCCAAGAGGAGAGTGAGTAATTGATGTCTCATGCTTGTAGTTAGTTTAGATATGTTCTGAGAAATTGTCTGTTTGCTTCTTCTATCGTGGAGTATGTCAGTATGTCCCTCGGTGCGGTGAGTATGGCGTAGCCGAACTTGTCGCGGTCTTCGTCATCTATGTAGTCGCCATAGTGGCAGCCGGCTTTCAGCCCGTCGTGGTTCTCGAAAAGGATGGTGATCCGCGGGTCGAGGAACCTCGTGATGTCCGTCGCGGTCATGGAGAAGGAACCGGATGGGATGTCATAGCTGAACCACATGGATGACACCGGCCCGTTGAGGTAGTGCCCATGCTCGACTCGTCCGCCGTGAAGCATGTCGATGTAGTCACGCAGGTAGTCATGTCCTGACGCGGCGGATACGGTGTGACTGCAGATGAATCCGCTTGAGCGCGCTCCCATCTCGACAGGAGTGAACGAGCCGTCTGCCTTCATGATGATCTCAAGATGCCCGAACATGCTATGAAGTCCCAGCGCTTTGTAGCACTGTATCCCGAATGCGGCGACGCGAGACCATGTGTCATCGTCGTATTTGCCGGAATTCCAATGGTGGATGACCGTGACGTGGTTGGTGGGGGAGTAGTGTGAATGGTATTGTATGGAACTGCCGTAACAGCAGACGTTCCCATAGGAGTCGCCCAGCAAGTCAACCGTGAATTCCTCGCCTTCCACGAATTCCTCCACGAGGAACCTGCCATCGAAAGATGTCTGTCTGGCTTTCTCGATGCAGGCGGAGACGAGGTCCTTGCCAGTGCCTCTGTCGATGATGGTGATACCCCTGGAACTGGCGCTGATGTTGGGCTTGACGATGAGTTTGCATCTCTGGTTGAGTCGCATGATTCCGTCTGTCGTGATTTCGTCGTCGGTCACTGATAGCCGGTTGAAGATTCCGGCGCTCATCCAGAGGTCACGCATCTCGTCCTTGCTCAGCACACGGTCAAAACGTACGGGCATCGTCCTGTTCCCGCACCAGCGGTTGATTGCGTTGACTGTCGGCGCGGCGAGGTCGATGCTGGACACGGCCCCGTCAATCCGGCCTTCCAGCCCGAGCCTCTCCAATTCGGCTATTATGCCGGAAGAGTCCTTGACATCCATCTGGATGTAGAGGTCGCCATGTATGTCGGGGCTGTCATCCCATGCCACCAGAACGACACCATAGCCAAACTCGTGAAGCTTGACTATGTGTCCCTCCAGCAGCTTGTTGGCTCCTAAGAGGACGAAATATGGCTTGCGGTTGTTGCTCAGACTGCTCTCTCGATATATGCGATTGGACTTCCCTTGCCTACTTTGCGTCCTTGCTCTATGCAGACCTCGACCAGTCTCCCACCGAGGCATGCGGGTGTCTCCGTGAGCTGGCCATACTGGTTCTGGATGTAGCAGAAACGCTCTCCATCCTTATACTCCCTGCCGATGGCGGGAGATATGGAGGTCTCGCCCTCGCTGTCACCGTTGACTTCGTAGAGCACGGTTCCGCTCTCGGGCGCGACGATGGCGTCGGCTTTGGCGTGCTTGAACGCGGCTACCTCCTCAAGGCTCAGCCCTTTCTTCTGCATCTCCTTCTCTTTCGCCGCCTGGAGGTCTTTGTTGAAGCGTTCTTTGGCAAGTCCGCTCTTGTAGTCCCTGTACTGGCTCTCGTGCATGGCGAACTCAAAGAGTTCCTCGTCGTCCTGACCGCGGTCCCAGCCTTTCTCTTCCATCTCCTTGATGAATCTCGGGAGGTCGTCAGGGTAGTAGCTCTGCGGATCGGCAGAGGTGAATTTGAGACCTTTCTCCTTTGCGAGTTCCTTGAGCTCTGGAGCCACGTCGCCAGGCAGTTTACCGCTCTTGCCGAGAATCATGCCCCAGATGGAGTCATCCATCATGCTGTAGCGAGGCTTGCCCATCGACTCTGTGAGGAGGTTCATGAGGGCGATGTTCTTGGTGTATTGTGAGAAAGGAGTCACCAATGGAGGGTAGCCGACCCTTGGCCAGACATAAGCCACCTCATTGAACAGCTTCACGAGGAGTGCGTCCTCGGAGTATGGCTCAAGACCGTCTTTCTTCCTGTTAGCGTTGATTGCCGCCATGACTCCGGCGAGGTCGGCCATCATGCTGCCCATCATACCGCCCGGAAGTCCGCAGCCGAGCAGGAGCGAGGACATCAACTTGTTGCTTGGGTTCATGAAGTAGCCGAGGAAGTCGTCGATGAACTCCTGTGTGAGTTTCCGCGCTTCCATGTAGGCATCCATGTTGATATCCGGCACGTCGAATCCGGCATGTCTCAGCATGCTCTGCACGGATATGATATCCGGGTGCACCTTGCCCCAGGAGAGAGGCTCAATCGCCGTGTCGATGACGTCGGCCCCGGCCTTGCACACCTCGAGGATGCTTGCCATGGACAGGCCCGGCCCGCTGTGGCCGTGGTATTGTATCACTATGTCCGGGTGCTTGGACTTGATCATCCCGACGAGCCTGCCCAACATGGCGGGCTGTCCGATGCCCGCCATGTCCTTCAGGCATATCTCGGGAGCGCCGGCCGCTATCAGCTGCTCGGCGATGCCCGCATAGTATTCAGCCGTATGGATAGGCGAGGTCGTGATGCAGAGTGTGGCCTGAGGGGTCATACCAGCCTCAAGGGCGTATTTGATTGATGGGATGATGTTGCGCACATCGTTGAGTCCGCAGAAAATCCTCGTGATGTCAACGCCCTGGGCGTGCTTGACACGATACATCAGTCTTCTGACATCGGCCGGCACGGGGAACATCCTCAGCGCGTTCAGACCACGGTCGAGCATGTGGGTCTTGATGCCGGCTTCATTGAATGGCTTCGTGAACGCGCGGACTGCCTGGTTCGGGTTCTCACCATATAGCAGATTGACTTGCTCGAATGCTCCGCCGTTTGTCTCTACGCGCGCGAAGCAACCCATCTTGATGATGACTGGCGCGATGCGCTCCAACTGGTCACGACGTGGCTGGTATTTCCCACTTGACTGGAACATGTCTCTGTAAACGAGACTGAACTGAATTCTCCTTCCCATATTGTTCTTGATTGTTAATTGACGTTTTGCGATAACCAATGCAAAAGTACAAAACAATTGGGAAATATGGAAATAATTCCCTGAAAAAAATCATTATGGAAACGGTTTTTGTTTTTCGTGGTTCGAATCAGTCGTCGGCGAATCATCGGCGCTCGAGATTGCAAGAAAGTCCTTGTCGCGCTTCCCGACCACCTGCCAAAGCCCTGATACGAGACAGGGCGATAGGTGCATTCGTCTGTGTGCCAGTCAGATAAGACAACCTTCCTCCATGTGTGACGCATGGCCGCATCAGCCCTTTCGCACAGGCGCCTCCGGGAGAGCGCATGGTGAGGGTGTAGTCTTGCGCTCTCCCAGGTCTCGTTATGCGAAGTCGCCGATGCGGCTGAGTTTTGCGGCATCACTATCCGACCCGACAAACAATCTCCGACGGGTCGCCAGGACTTGACACACCGCACACCATTTGGCAATACACCGCACGAGACATCGCAATAGTGCGCATGACAATATCAACGCGAGCGCAAGACTTTATCAACGCGAGCGCATGACATTATCAACGCGAGCGCATGAGACATCCCACCTGTTACTAACAGCCATATACCACCTGTTACTAACAGCCATATACCACCTGTTACTAACAGCGCATAC
>JAKSJE010000065.1 GCA_024398405.1 Bacteroidaceae bacterium | reverse complement strand
TTCTCTTTTTAGATTATTTTTTCCATTTCTCGCGAAAGTTATAGGATTGAAGTGCCCCCTCTGCCCCTCGAAATCGTAACCAATTAACAATGAGAGTGTTCCAAAAATCGGTTAACAAATTTTGACATTTGCCGTCTATGATTCGTCTTTTATCTCTCTTGCCATGATTCTCTGGGTGCTGACTTTGGGGATCTGGAGGAGGTCAAGGCTCAGGAACTGGAGGAAAACAGCAATGTCCGGGCAGACCTCCTTCATCGTGAATAGTTACAAGCGGCGAATAATTTGTTAAGGTGGGTTCTATAAAGGGGTGTTCTATAAATTCCACGCAAATGAAAGATTGGCATGAGTTATGTGTGTTATTGCTATTTTGATGCTTTTGGCTTTTTCTTTGCATCTTGCTGTCCTTCATTCAGTCACGATGCCCGCATCGTTCCTTCATGAATGGCAGCAACCTGCTAAAGAAAAATCTCAAAATCACCTAAAATGTAATTAATAGAACACCCCTAAAATCATTTCTTGCGATTTTGAGTTTTGTTCCGAGCAGGTTGCTGTGCATGAGCCCTCAGCCCTAAACAAGGATAAACGCTCACGTATGTGAGCCCTCAGCCCGATGCAGCCTGAAAGGCTAATCTACTCATAGCCCAGGGCAAGCGGAGCGACACCCCGGGTGCAGGAACAAAACCAAAAGCACCGAAAAGAACCATATCACCTATAGCCTGTGAATTTACTATTTATTCGGTGAATTTTCAGAACCCACCTTAATAATTTGGGGAAATCGCGGAGAAATCACAGGATTTTTTGTAACTTTGCAAAAATTATATGCATACGACTCAAATTCCCCATGTGGAAAACGTCGGTTTGAACAATGGATTTGGCAGAAAAAGGGAAGCATGGTAACTTTGCACCAGATTTGTGAACAATAAAATATTAATCAATAAAAAACGATGAAAGCCAATCTTTTCAAGTATGGTCTCATGACCTTATTGATGGCATTTGCCATTACACTTTGTTTCTCATGCGACAGGGACAACGAAGAAGAAATCAAAAATCCAGAGTCCACTGATGATCAGCAAGGGATGGCTAAGGAAGAGCCGACTGAGGATTTGAAGAAAGAGGTCTTATACACAATGAGTACGGTGTACGGCACTCCTTCAACAGGCTTTGCCACCAGCCTTGTCAGTAGGTTCCAGACAATTGAGGCATATAATGAGTGCACGAAAGTGTGTGTCATTACTGACGAAGCAATCAGGACAGGAAAGGTGAAGCGGCAGGATTATCTCAATATCTACGACTGTTTCTCGGATGGAGGAGTCATTATATTCCTGTCTCCTACACACGAGGGGCTCAACGAGGTCTTCCCTAAGGGATTGGCAGAAGCCTTGAACTCCAGAAGCACTGCTCTGTTCAACATGAAGGTAGATGGCGAGAAACCCAATCCGGACTCTGGCGACCACTATCTTACGCAGGTTCAGATACCAGAAGACGGGAGCAAGGTCTGGAGTTGTCTGGGATTCAGCAAAAAGGACATTCTCTACTGTGAAGACGTTGATGGTGACGGGCAGACTGGAGAAAGCAAGGCTACTCCTTACCAGATAGGTATCAGGGCTGATGCCGTTGTCAGATGGGTTAATGAGTTGCTCGCATCGCCAAACGTGGAAGGGATAGAGGACGAGATCGCAAGAGCGAAATCATCCGTGAACTTCGTGCATGACATACACTATTATGATGTCGGCAAACAAGTTTATGGTGTATTTGCAAACTCCATATTTACACAGTTGAGAACATCAAAGGGGACATTCGTTGAAACCATCTATTACGTTTCCGCCCATGATATCGGCACGCATACAGACTACTATCTTATAACTCAGGATGCAGAATTTGATTCAAAAAAATTAGGTTGTGTTTACGATATTAACGACACCAAGATGTGGTGGACATGGGATGATCGTGATCTTGTTGCCAGTGACGGTAGTAAAATCGGGACTCTTAAAGAGATGTATATACACCATTTCCTTAACTGGGAAAGCAAACTTGGAGTCAGGATGTCGGGCAAGAGCATCAATATACACCAATCAAGTCCGCAGGCAGATAACGACACTTCAAGTGAGACTACGACTGTAACTAACGGTACGATGGAATCACATACTAACGGTCTGTCTATTGGAAGTAGTTTTGGAGCAAGTATGGGCAGCGGCCTGACAGCAATGATAACGGCATCATATAACCACTCCTGGACTACGGGAACTACTCATACTGTTGGTGTAGGTTCTACCCGCAACAAAAAGGACATAACGATTTCCAAGGATGTTGACAGAGAAGGACAAACAGTCACATGGACCTACAACGGAAGACCAGGGTCGTATCGGAGTGGTGATGGCTGGTGGCATTGGAATGTCGGCAATCTGCAGGTAAGTTCAATGCAGCAGACCAACTCCATGCTGGTTTCCATCCCTGACGTCACTTCCGGCTCTGCTACGCTTACTATTGACAACAAGTGTACTTACAGAACCATGGGTTTTGTCAGTAACTATACAATCGGACCTTCTGCTTTGCTGTTCAATCCCGACGTGAAGGATACGTTCGGCTACGTTGATGCAATCACCACCGACCACAGGGAAATCGAACTGCCACGACCTTTCCGCTTCACCCAGACATGGTTACTCAATTGTATAAGTTATGGGGATATGAAATCCAGCACCGACAAGTCTAACCTTTGGGCTGATGTGGAAAAAAACATGCTCTCAAATTCTTCCATTTTCTTAATTGCAGAAAACACGGCAGATGGTACAGCCTCGGCTTGTGAGTTGATGAATGTTTTTATGGAAGATTTCGCTGCCAGAGCGCCACATTACCAAGCCACATATAACGCATCGGGAAAATTCAAGTTCCAGTTGACGAGAAGGGATGGTTCAGGTGACATAACCGCCGAATATGACATAAGGTGAGTCCTAAAAATGCCGCTATCCGCACTTAGAATAAAGCCCGGATAGCGGCATATGGTGTGTTGTTGTGTTTCTTTGTGGTTTCCACGATTGACAGCAATTCAAGAAAGGCATCTGCCCCTTCGTCGGATCTGAACGTACCAGAGTTTATATACGCTCACGCATGCGGTGGTAATCACATAGGCGAAAACTGATTATCGCAAAAACACCGACCATAATAGCGCAAGAATACCGAATAGTATAGCGCAAGAATAAAGGTTAAATTACCACAAAAACACCGAGTGTCTTGGTGGGTTCTAAAGAAAAGATTACCTTTGCATTCGCAAATATCAAAGGTGGGTTCTATAAACTCACCGAAGAAATAACAAATTCACAACTATGGGTGACATGGTTCTTTTCAGTGCTTTTGGCTTTGTTCCGGCATCCGGGGAGTCGCTCCGCTTGCCATAGAATAGGAGTAGATTAGCCTTTCACGCTTCATCGGGCTGAAGGCTCACATGCGTGAGCGTTTATCCTTGTTTAGGGCTGAGGGCTCCTGCACAGCAACCTGCTCGGAACAAATCTCAAAATCGCAAGAAATGAATTTATAGAACCCACCATAAGTGCATCATTATGAAGATATTTTGTCTTACATCCCTTCTGTGTCTATTCGCTATAAGCGTGAACGCCGGCATAACCGATGGCCGTGAATACTACATCATCAATGACTACTACGACATGGTCCTGGGGGACGAGGAGGGCTCGCCGAAAGTGACCGCATACGATGCCGGCAATGACGCACGCTTTCGTTTCGTCGCCGAGAAATCGGGCAACTACTATCGGCTCCGGCAGAAGTCGAGCGGGAAATATCTGAACGCAAGCACCGGTAACACATGGTCCGTGCTTCTCTCAGCAAAGGGAAGCGGGAATGAGTTCCTTTGGTCTCTGGACGAGAGGTTCGGGTCGAGGATCACAAGTGTCAGGAGCCAGGACAAGAGGTTAGGATGCGATCTCTCGGATGACAAGTCCTTAGGAGTCTATTACGACAAGAGCGAGAACAGCAGGGCGCGCTTCTCCGTGATTCCGGCGTTGTCCGGCGGATTCGAGTCCTCCCTGAAGGCCGCTGAGACGGATGTCTTCACCAACGCTCAGGGGGTGAAGGAGAAAGATGACTACTGTGTGACGGAGGACATCACACTGGACTCACCCTTAGATTACCACATCATCAGCAGCACCCCGTTCGACGGCGGGACGATCAACATAACCAACGATGACGCCTGGGTCGTGTTCGACAACATCAAGCCCAGCGCCATAGGTCCCTATCTCAGGAACGTGAGGATAAACGGCAAGTCCGCCAGCAAAGGCACGACATGCAAGGTGGTGATATTCCTTGCCGGCACCGCCGTCATACCTTACAAGTCAACAGACGTTCCCTTCCACGGCTACACCAACGAGAGTTTCGGTGGTGATGACATACAGCTGCGCCTGTCAGACAACACCGACCTTGGCGACAAGAGCAACATAATACGTAGTTTCACCCTGAGAAGGGGTTACGCCGTCACCCTGGCGTCAGGCACGAAGGGCAGCGGCTACAGCCGTGTATATGTGGCAGACCACTCCGACCTGAGGGTGGTGCTCCCCAAGGCACTCGACAGACGGATCTCGTCCATCTACGTCAGAAACTGGAACTACGTCTCGAAGAAGGGCTATGCCGGAGGTAACAACTCGAAATGGAGCAAGCTCAATGCCACATGGACATACAACTGGAACTGCAACTCATGGTCATCATCCGACGTGGAGTACATACCTATCAAGCAGCACATCTACTGGCCGGGCTGGAGCGACATCAACGCGAGAGGCGGAACCAGCTCAGCGGTGCTGGGCTACAATGAGCCGGAGCACTCCGAGCAGCACAGTGACGATTGCGGCACGACCATCGACGAATGGAAGGCATGTACTCATGCACCGGAATTCAGTGAGTCGGCAATGCGAATCGGCTCGCCCGCACCGACTGACGCCGGCTGGCTGAAGAACTACGTGGGGCATGTGGATGACATGGCCTACCGCTGTGACTTCGTGGCTTACCACTGCTACTGGGGTACGAATGAAGCCAACGGCGCTTCCGGGTGGTATGACAGGCTCAAGTCGGTGTATGACAACACCAAGCGACCGATATGGATCACCGAATGGGCAATAGGGGCTTCATGGATCACGTCATACACACCCTCATCATACACCGAATACCGCCAGAAACTGGTCGAAGTCATCGACATGCTGGAGCGCACACCTTTCATAGAGCGCTACGCCTACTACGGCACTGACACCGGTGGTAAGAACGGATACATGAGAAGCCTGTTCTATGATGACGGCTCTTGCTCTCCAGCCGGTGAGGCTTACAGCAAGATAGTCAGCACATTCGCCTACAATGCCGCCTATCAGCCGGTACCGAACTGGTGGGCTCCGGCGGCCCAGAAGCCAATGCTCACCGGGAAACTCTCTGACGGGGTATATACGCTGACATTGGAGAACAGCAACGGTGACGCGACGGAGTCACTCGTCATCGAGCGGAAGACGGACGGCGGAGAATGGAAGGTGGTGAAGGACGATACCGACCGCACCACATTCGACACCACCACGAGGAAGTACGAGTTCTCCGGCGTCGCGGTCGGAAAGGACGCTTTCCGCGCCACCATAACCACTCTCTATGGGGGCAAGGCGACAAGCGACGTGCTACGAGTGTCGTACGTAGTCAACCCTTCGTGCGACGGCGGGACCACTGACGGATGGTCAGTCAGGAACCTCAGCACCAACAAAGGCGAGGCATACGATGGCGACAAGGAAAACTCTTACTGGGACACATGGATGAAGGGTCTCGACTCGTACATGGAGCAGACAGTCACAGGCCTGCCGGCCGGCATCTACTCACTCAGTGCGCTGCTACGCGCCTCCGAGACGGTGAGCATGGAACTGAAGGCCACGCCGGGGAACGGCAGTCAGGAAAACAGCACGAGGAGCAAGACCGTGAGAGGCATCGGCGCGACAACGCAAACAGGAAGCGAGTTGTTCAACGGATGGATGAGAGTGTCGCTTGACTGTTTCGAGATAGACGAGAGCGGCGAACTGACGATAAGTATCTCAGCCAAGGGACCGTCGGATGACTACAGCTGGTGGAGCGCCGACGAGGTATCGCTGACCTTCTTAGGCTCATCCGACGAGAAATCCACAGCGAGGGCAGAACTCATCGCCGCCATAGAGTCACATCCCGCACCGACGGCAAACATAGGCGACGGAGCCTTCAGGTATCCCACGGAGGCAGTGGCTGAATACAGGCAGGTACTTGCCGACGCACTGGCTGTATATAACGACGAGAGTGCCTCACTCGAAGATATCAATGCCGCCACGGAGAAGGTGAGGAACGCCACATACCCTATCATCAGAGGACCTGAGAACGGTGTACGATACAACCTCATACTCAAGTACGACGGATGGGGATATGACAACAAGGCGGTCACGTACCTGGCGGGTGACAGGACCGACATGGGTATGTACAACATACAGTACCTTACCGAGGCTAATGCCAACTACGCTCAGGCTTTCCTGTTCACGGCGGCAGGGAATGGCTACAAACTCAGCCAGGTTGACGCCGACGGCATGGAGAGATTCGTCTGCACGGGGAGTGCCTATGGCGGCAATGCCAGTCAGCTCCGTACCACGACAGAGCGGGACAAAGCCCTCGTGGTTGAGGTGCGTCCCACCGGCACTGACGGGAGATGGAACCTCTGGAACACGGAGGCAGGCAACTATATAGGTTCTCAGGACGCAGGTTTCTTCACTGTTAACAGCCACATAGACTTCACCATAGCAGAGGCACAGGAAATGCCAGGTGTCACCGTTCCCGAGACCGGATTCGCCACCTACATGGCACCAGTGGACGTCACCCTTCCATCGGGAGTCAAGGCGTTCTCATGTTCGGGGACATCAGGCACGACACTCGTCCTTACGGAAATCACGACCATCATACCAGCCGACAGACCTGTGATTCTCATCGCGAGTAACGGATATCCGGGCAAGTCCCTCGGCTACAGCAGGACGAACCCTAAGTCAGCCACCCATACCGACGGTATCCTCACCGGAGTCTATGCCGATACGAGAGCGGCGGCAGGAACATACGTCCTGCAGGACAGCAGCGAGGGCGTGAAGTTCTACAAGGTCGGCGACGCAGAAGGACAGCAGCCCGTAATCAGGGCAAACCACGCATTTCTGTCAGTGACGGCAAGCGACGTGAAAGCCTTCTCGTTCGATGAAGCCACCGGGGTCAGCACTGTCGTTCCAGCCGGACTCGGGAACAACGACCCTATCCTCAACCTCGCGGGGCAGAGAGTGGGCGTCGATTACAAGGGAATCATCATCAGGAACGGAAGGAAACAGCTCAGGAAATAACGCGACGGATATGAGAAAGGAATATGTCAAACCGTCAGTCTCGGACTCACCTCTTCTGGGCGAAGAAATGGCAACCATGTCATTCACCGACACACTCGCCGACCCGGCAGGAGAAGTGCTCGCAAACGATCGTGACTCCCGAACCTACGGAGAGGCCGATAATGCCAGCGACGAGGCATGGAGCGGATTTTGCACTTGGTGAACGAATGTCAAGCACGGATATTACACAGACATTGTGAATGACCTTGCTTATAACTACAAGACAGATAAGGCATTTGCCATCAGTGGTAAGTTGATAAGCCCCTTGATGAAATGCGACGAATTGACCAATCCGCATATCTCAAAATACGACATTAAAGGTGGGTTCTATAAATTCACCGAATAATACCAATTTATCAAACATGGGTGACATAATTCTTTTCAGCGCTTTTGGCTTTGTTCCG
>JAKSJE010000064.1 GCA_024398405.1 Bacteroidaceae bacterium | reverse complement strand
CACCGATTATGCGGCTGCTCTACAGTGAGGATCTGGAGGCGATGCGCACCATGCTGCGCAGTTTCTATCAAGTGGTCAAGAAGGAAGGGGCGTATCTCCGCTTCGTCTTCATCACCGGCGTGACGAAGTTCTCGCAACTGAGCATCTTCTCCGAACTGAACAACCTGAACCAGATATCCTTGGACAATGATTACTCTGGTCTTTGCGGTATAACACAGAACGAGTTGGATACGACCCTGCGTCCCTGCATAGAGGAGTATGCCTTGCGACTTGGAATCACAACCGATGAGGCCTATGCACTGCTGAAGAAGAACTATGACGGCTATCATTTCGCCCCAAACGGAGAGAATGTCTATGCTCCGTTCAGTTTGCTCAAGGCTCTCGATAAGGGTACGGCCGATCACTACTGGTTCGAGTCAGGAACATCGAGCTCATTACTGGAGCACCTCAGGCATTTCCCGATTACCCGTGCCCTGGATTACGATGGCGTGGCAGTGAGCGAGAACGAGTTCAGCATCCCATGCGAGAATGCCGAGACACCGATGCCGCTGCTCTATCAGAGCGGCTACCTCACCATTGCATCATACGACCCTTTGCTTAAGGATTATACGCTAAAGATACCCAACAATGAAGTCCGCAAGGGGCTCATTGATTGTTTGATGCCAATCATCTTGAAGCGTACTGTCCATGACAATAACAATGTGACCAAGGCCATGGCGTACGCTGTGTTCAATGGCAACCTGTCAGACGCTCTCGCCGCCCTTCGCTCCTACATAGCCAAGATTCCTTACGACATCATCACCAAGGAGGAATGGGATGACAAGGAAAAGCGCGAGGCGTTCTACAAGTTGCTTTTCTACATGGTGTTCTCCCTGCTCAACTCCACCGTCGATACCGAGGTGAGGAGCATCCTCAGCCGTGCGGACGTCGTAATCAAGACCAAGACCGACGTATATGTATTGGAACTGAAGGTTGATGACAGCGTCGATAACGCCTTGGCGCAGATTGACAGCAAGGGCTACGCCATACCTTACGAGGCAGAAGGGCGAACCGTCACCAAATGCGGCGTGAGCATCAGCAGCGAGCAACGCAACATCGCCCATTGGCGCATTGTTGATGCGGAAGGCAATATCGTAGAAGACAAGGATTTATGAAATCGCTACCGATACATCTGTTCTGCCGTGATTCCAGCTAATACCCAAAATACGCCCAAGCCCAGACTGAACAGCAGTATTCTCAAACAACAAAAGTGGCACACCAAGGCAAACTGCAGGAAACAACAAGGGTGAGTTCCGTAAATTCACCAAAAAAATAAAATATCAAATATGGGTGATATCGTTCCTTTCTGCATTTTGGAGTGCCTTGTATAGGGCAGAGGGCTACTGACAGCAATCCGCTCGGAACAAACCACGAAATCGCAAAAAATGTATCTGTTGAACCCCTAAAAACAATATCGCAACATGAGAAAACTCCTCTCCACCCTCGTCATGGCACTCGCGACAGTCTGTGCCGGCGCCCAGACCTATGATGCCGATTACGATCAAGCCCGCAAGTTCTCAGGCGGCAAACTGACGAACATGCTGTTCTCCACGAAAGTGGATCCGCACTGGACACCTAAGGGCGACCGGTTCTGGTATTCCTACAAGACAAGCCGTGGCATGAACTGGTACATCGTCAACCCATCAGCCAAGAGCAAGCGCCCGCTGTTCGACCGCGAGTCGCTCGCCGCTGAACTGTCGCTCATCACCCATGACCCTATCGTAGCTGACCACCTGCCCATATCCGGTCTGGAGGCAAAGGAAGACGGCACGTTCGAGTTCCATGTGTCAACAAAGAACGACATTGAGGAAGACACGCTCTCAGATTACAAACCAGCCAAAGGCAAGGAGACTTACTTCTTCTCATACAATCCCGACACGCGCAAACTCACGCGTATAGAGAACCGCTGGAAGAGCCAGGCCTATCCGGGTTGGGCGAGCATCTCGCCCGACGGGAAGACGGTGGTGTTCGCCAAGGACTTCAACCTCTACAGGATGACTCGCGAAGAGTATGAGAAACTGAAGGACAACGAGATGAAGAACGACAAGAAGAAACTCAGTAGCGAGAAGATGGACTCACTTATCACCGAGACGCAACTGACCACCTTCGGACAGAAGGACTTCGGATTCGGCATGCCGTACAGTTACCTGAACACCGACACCCTCGACAACGGCAAGCGCAGAGGTGAATGGGGTGTATGGAGTCCAGACTCCAAGCACTTCGTCGTCACCATAGAGGACAGGCGCAAGGTGAAGGAACTCTGGGTCATCAACTCGATGGCCAATCCGCGCCCGACATTGGAGACCTACAAGTACGAGATGCCAGGCGAGAAGGACATCCCACAGACGCATCTCTACATCTTCAACATGGAGGACACCACATACAAGGAAATCAACTGCGCCGCCTTCAAAGACCAGACCGTGTCGCCCGGCTACACACCGAAGGAGCAGAAAGACCGCGACCGCCACGAGTTGTCGTACACATGGTCAGGAAATGACAAGGAACTCTTCCTCACCCGTTCGAGCCGTGACCTCCACCGCATCGACATCTGTAAATACGTGGTCGGCGAGGACACGTTGCGCCCCATCATCGAGGAACGCATGAACACCTATCAGGAAGTACGTCCGTTGGCCGTGATCGGCGGCGGCAAGGAACTGATACAATGGAGCGAGCGAAACGGCTGGGCACACTTATATCTCTATACCGGCGACGGCAAGCTGAAGAACGCCATCACCGAGGGAGCATATCACGTGATGGACATCGTGAAAGTGGATGAGGCAAGCCGCACGGTCTATTACACCGCGAACGGTTACTACCCAGACGAGAATCCATACTACCAGCACCTTTTCCGCGTGGGGTTCGATGGTGGCAAGCCAAAGGAGATAACCCAAGGCGGCTACTTCCATGACCCATACATAGATGACAAGGCACAGTACTTCGTCGATAACTACAGCCGCGTGGACTGCCAGCCGAAGACGGCCCTCTACTCCACTTCCGGCACGAAGGTGATGGACCTGGAGGAGGCAGACATGGAACAGTTGCTGGCACAGGGTTACAAGTACCCGGAGGTCTTCAAAGTGAAGGCGGCCGACGGAGTGACCGACCTGTGGGGAGTGATGTATAAGCCGTTCAACTTCGACTCGACCAAGACCTACCCGATTATCGACTATGTCTATCCAGGACCGCAGGTGGAAGCCACCACATATCCATTCACCAAGATGTCACTGCGCACCGACCGTCTGGCACAGGCCGGGTTCATAGTAATCACCGTGGGCAACCGCGGCGGACACCCGGACCGCTCGAAGTGGTATCACAACTACGGCTATGGCAACCTGCGCGACTACGGACTCGCCGATCAGAAGTACGCCATCGAGCAACTGGCGAACAAGTTCAGTTACATCGACATCGACAAGGTCGGCATCCACGGACATTCAGGAGGAGGATTCATGAGCACTGCCGCGATACTGCAATACCCGGACTTCTTCAAGGTGGCAGTGAGCTGCGCCGGCAACCACGACAACACCATCTACAACCGCTGGTGGTCTGAGACCCATCACGGAGTGAAGGAGAAGGTGGAGAAGAACGACACCACATTCGCGTACAGCATCGCCACAAACCCACAGATAGCACGTCACCTCAAAGGCCACCTGCTGCTCGTCCATGGCGATATCGACAACAACGTACACCCCGGCAACACACTCCGCGTGGTCGATGCGCTCATACACGCCGGCAAGCGTTTCGACATGCTCATGCTCCCACAGCAACGGCATGGGTTCGGCGACATGAACGAGTACTTCTACTGGCGCATGGTGGATTACTTCTCAGAGCATCTACTCGGCAAGAAGGAAACCATGACCGACATTCCCGAACTATAACAGCGACAAAACCCGGACACAATGAGAAAGACGCTACTGGCAATCGTGGCACTGTTTGTCTCGTGCTGCGATGTGACTGCCCAGGAACTGACAGCGGAACAGAGGCTTGGACTGTTCGTGAAGAACGTGAACGTGTTCAACAAAACCTTTCCGCAGGAGAAGGTCTATCTTCACTTCGACAACACAGGCTACTTCATCGGTGAGAACATGTGGTTCAAGGCATTCGTGGTGGCTGGTCCCATGCACAAGCCGTCGCCACTCAGCAAGGTGCTTTATGTCGAACTGCTCACGCCTGAAGGAAGGGTCGTACAGTCGTGCAAACTGAAAGTCACCAAAGGTCAGGCGGAGGGACGGTTCCAGTTAGGGCGTCTGCTCCACTCCGGATACTATGAAGTGAGGGCATATACGAGAATGATGCTCAACTGGGACGAGGGGGGCTTGTTCAGCCGCGTGTTCCCGGTGTTCGACAAAGCCAAGACAACGCAGGACTATGTCAATCCCAAGATGACACTGCCGACGAGAAGCCTGAGAACTCCGGATGAACGACAGAAGCCCCGCGTCAAGGTCGGCAAGATGAACATGATGTTCTTTCCGGAGGGTGGCAACCTCATAGCGGGACTCAGGCAGACAGTGGCGTTCAAGGTGTTCTCAGAGGACGGTCAAGGCAAGGAGATATCAGGTAAGGTCATTGACAGAGAAGGCAAGACCTACGCCACATTCACCACGACCCGTAACGGAATGGGCGCATTCGGCATCACGGCATACGAGGACAGCAAATACACGGCGATTGTCACCGTTGACGGCAAAGAACATGATTTCGACCTGCCACAGGCCGTGCCATATGGCTACTCACTCGGAATAACCGATCAGGACTCGGCATATAGGATACTGATACAGCGGTCAGTTCCTGACGAGGAGGTCGTGGGAATGGCAGTCTCCAACGGAGGCAGCGTGTTCCTTTTCGAGAAGCCGGAATTCGATGATGACCAGTACGCACTCTCCATAGAGAAAGACGTGCTGAGGGACGGCGTGAACCAGTTCGTCCTCTTCGGCCAGGACGGCAGGCCACTCGCGCGGAGACTGGTTTTCCGCAAGCCGGCAGCCTCAACGACATTCACGGCGAAGTTCGACAAAAACACCTACAAGCCGTTCGAGAAAGTGACTATGGACTTCGACCTGCACGAGACTGATGGCACGCCTGTAGCCACGACCTTCTCGTTGGCGGTGCGCGACAAGGACACCAACCTGCCAGGGTCGCATACAGGCGACTTGTTCAGCAACCTGCTCCTGAGCAGCGACCTCAGAGGATTCATCGAGGACATAGACTGGTATTTCGAGACGGACGACAAGGAACATGACAAGGCACTCGACAATCTGATGCTGACACAAGGATGGTATCGTTACGACTGGCGTCAGATGGCTCATCCGGAGGACTTCAAGATTGAGCACTACATAGAGGAGGGCCTGATGCTGAGCGGCACCTTGTCATCGTACTACCGGCACAAGTCAAAGGAGGGGTCGATGATTACCGTGATACTCTACGACACCTTGAAGGGCGATATGCTGAAGGGACGCGCCAAGGCTGACTCATTAGGGCATTTCGCCTTCCTCGCAGAGGACTTCTACGGAAGGTGGCAGATGTTCATCAACACCAAGGACAAAGACAAAAGGAAGGAGATGGACGTGCATCTGGATCGTCAGTTCACTCCAGACAGCAGAGCATACGAACCATTGGACACCTGGATGTATATCAAGGACGACGGACAGACTCAAACAGACGGGAGACCAACAGACGACGGGCCGGACAGACGCAAATTGGACAAGTACAAATACGAGAACCTGCTGCCCGAGACCACCATTACGGCAGAGAAGCGCTGGATGGAGGGCAAGGCGACAAAACATGCCAGCATCGTCTATGACCTTGAGGAAGAGCGCACGCGCGAAGACGACACCGGCGAGCTCTATCTGGAGAGCCTCTTCGACTATATGGAACGTAACAATAAGTACTTCACTTTCGAACTCGATTCGAACGGAAGGCATAAATGCTACTATAAGAACCGGGACATCAAATGGATAATCGACAACAAAGACTATTCACTGACAGACGTGGAGCGAATCAACGCCAAGGACATCGAAGCGATCATCATCAACGAGAGGTTCGGCGCGGCACTGCAATACATGCCCTTCGGCCTGGACTCCATCAACAACTCGTCGGGCAACGGTGACAGGCCTGCCAATGCACCCTCTTCAGTCCAAGCAGACGGTGGGCAAAACACGCCGACAACAGAGGATTTTCTCAAAGATATGGATTCCATAAACAGACAAGTGCTCATTTATGTCTATCTCGACCCAGAAGCCAAGGATGACCGCAAAGGGGAGAGAAACACACTGGTCCAGGGATATACGAAGTACGTTGACTTCTATTCGCCTGACTATGAGGCCTTGGTCATGCCAGATGAGAAAGACTACAGAAGAACCCTCTACTGGAACCCGAACGTTAAGACGGACGGAGACGGAAAAGCGAAAGTCGTGTTCTATAACAACGGACAGTGCACGGACATGGAGATGGAGGCCGTGACAGTCTGTCCGAGCGGCAATGCGGCCGTGGCTAAGCAAGCGGGTTCTTAGCCACGGTGGCACGGAACTCCTTGAGATAGAACGGCTCGAAATACGCCACATCCTGAAACTCCTCATCCAGGAAAGCGAGCTCAGCCAGTGGACACATGTTCCTCGCATGAGGAATGACACCGCTGATGAACCGGGCGTTCGGATGAGCGATGACATCCCTGCACTTGTCAGAGCCATTGCCGAGGAAATAGATGACATGACGGTCAAGTTCCTCCGCAAAAGCCCCGGCGTCGATTACCTTTGGCTGTACTGGCAGCCGCTCCTTCAGTGCCCTGTCATAGATGGCACAATAGACCTCCATGCGTCTTGCGTCAATCATAGGACAGAGCCATGCGTCATCCGGGATATCGTAATCGCCAAGGAGGACCGGAACACACAGAAGCTTGAGGGTCGGAACACTCAGCAGTCTCAGGTTCTGTGCATAGCATACACCTTTAGCCATTGACACACCGATGCGCAGTCCCGTGTAGGAGCCCGGACCGCTGCTTACGGCCACTCCGTCGAACGGAATGCCGTGGCTGTCGGTGAAAGAGATAGCCTCCTTTACGAAACCACCGAGTTTCTGCGCATGGGCGTGTCCAGTCAGTTCCTCCGTCCTGAAGATGTTCGCTCCGTCCTGACTTACCGCCACGGAACAAACATCTGTCGATGTCTCAATATGAAGAATAGTCGCCATATCTGTAATTTACTCAAACCGAGTGCCAAGTTACATAAACCAACACCCATATTAATTCTTAATCCGCAGGTATTTATAGGGCATCCCTTGATTCCGCGGTGCTATGTCTTTTCTTCTGATCACGAGCGGCAAAAGACGCCCGGAATCTTGTCACGTCAGAAATCCACCTAACTTTGCGCTGCAGATAGAACTCAAGCGTGAATCTGATTGACAGAGCAAAGTTACGATTAAGAGAGCGAAAAAACAAATTTATTTCAGTTTTTCCGAACGTGAGTAACCAAAACCAGGGTTCTACAAGATTTCGTGAGGCGATAGTTCGTAGTGTGACAATGAATCGCTCGTAGTGTGACAATGAATCGCTCATGAGTTGACAATGAATCGCTCATGAGTTGACAATGAATAGTCCATGATGTCTGTGCGTTTTGAATGACTCATTGTCATGCGACAACAAAGTTGGCACAATCGCACGAAACTGCCAAAGACACCTGATGAGATTATGCTTTTGTTACTAACAGCCATATACCACCTGTTACTAACAGCCATATACTACGGAGTATAAGCATATTCACAAAAAATGGTTACATATCTTATTGGGCATGTAACCATCACTATAGGTGGGTTCTATAAATTCATTTCTTGCGATTTTGAGGTTTGTTCCGAACAG
>JAKSJE010000063.1 GCA_024398405.1 Bacteroidaceae bacterium | reverse complement strand
TGGGTGACATAATTCTTTTCAGCGCTTTTGGCTTTGTTCCGGCATCTTGCTGTCCCGCAGTCAGTCATGATGCCCGCATCAATCCTTCCTTCCGCACAGCAATCTGCTCGGAACAAACCTCAAAATCGCCAGAAATGAATTTATAGAACCCACCTTGAATGAATGAGGCTGTGGTGAGGTGCGATCAGTCTTTGGAAGATGTCTTTGCCGCTAATGAGACTGTCGATAGGAGCCCTTATACAGCATAGATTACGTAAGCCGGTTGACCCAAGCAAAGAGCCGCATGAGATTCTTGACTAAAAATATCTTGCCTCGGGATTCGCAATATATATACCACAGACTGAGGACTGAGGATACATAGCTCCGTTTTCAGTAAGGCGTATTCCGACAGACTCGAAGTCAATCAATCCGGCGATACTGAATATCTGGCTCTGATCGGGCAGAGCAGAATAGCCTACAGCGGGACGAATGCCCTTGTATCGGGCTTTGAACATCTCGTCAATCGTAATGTCTTCGTCTTTGTCATATCCCCATAGTTCACGCCTGACTTTCATGTGAAGGTATTCACTTGCAGCCTCCGCAAGCCGGTCGCAGAGACTCTGCAACATAATGTCGCCCTGCATTCTGTCGGCCAGTTCTTCGCAGACGGTCACTGCGAAAGCGCCTACATAGTCATCCTTTCCCACATAGTCGGCAAGGCGTTGAGGAACTCTGATGTCCACGTCTCCGCAACTGATTCGTCCGTGTCCAGACGAAGCCGGGAAGAAGCCTACGGAAGCCTGCATGTAGCCATACGACTCCAATCCGTCGAGCAGGGTCTCTGCCTCCTTCCTGAGTTCAGTCCTTGCCTTTTCGTCGCTCACCCTCCAGAGATTATCGAAGTGGATCCAGTTGATGAAAGGCCTGACGTCACTTATCCGTATCACTATCCGACGGCATCCAAGAAACGAAGGCCTGACAACAGGATGACGCCTAGGGCTGCCATGTGAGCAGGCACAAACCCCATGATGCCCATCTCCCAAGTTCCTTGCAGACGCAATCCTGCGGTTCTTGTCGTTCTGCTCAGAGACAAGCCTGTCACGCCCTTCGCCCATGAGTTCGGAGGCAATGACCGGATTCTGCGAGGCATCCTTCAGATGGAACACCGGCCCGTCATAGAGGGGGGCAATCTTGACAGCGGTATGGGTCTCTGATGTAGTCGCTCCACTGATGAACAACGGCACGTCTATCCCAGCAGACTTCAGTTCTTTGGCAACGACACACATCTCATTGAGAGATGGTGTGATAAGTCCGCTCAGGCAGATGAAATCGGCTTTTTCTTTCTTTGCCGTCTCCACAATCGTCTCAGGCGGCACCATCACGCCAAGGTCGATGACACGGAAGCCATTGCAGGCAAGTACCACTGAGGCGATGTTCTTGCCAATGTCGTGCACATCGCCTTTCACCGTAGCCAGTATATATGTCGCTTTGGTTCTGTCAGATACCACGCGTGAAGCGTTAGCCATATAAGGCTCAAGGTAAGAAATGGCAGTCTTCATCGTCCTTGCGGTCTTGATGACCTGAGGAAGGAACATCTTCCCCTCCCCGAACAGTTCTCCGACTTTGCGCATTCCTTCCATCAGAGGGCCTTCGATGACAGCAGCGGGACTTGGAAATTCCTGAAGAGCCACCTCGATGCACTGTCTCAGATTCTCCTCACTGCCCTTACGGAGAGAAGACATCAAGCGTTCGGACACACTCAGCATGGCGGTGTCATTATCATCGCTTTGCCTCACACACTCCACATCCACACTTGATGAGATGGAGACCAGACGTTCCGTGGCATCCTCACGCCGGCACAGGATGACATCCTCCAAGGCCATGAGCAATTCCTCTGGAATATCCTGATACATAACCTTTGACGATGGATTGACGATAGCCATATCTAATCCGGCGTTGATGGCATGATAGAGGAATACCGCATGCATTGCCTCACGAATATAGTTATTGCCTCTGAAAGCGAAACTGAGATTACTGATTCCGCCTGACACATGGGCTCCTGGCAAGTTCTCATGAATCCATCGTGTAGCCTCGATGAAATCAAGGGCATACCTGTCATGCTCTTTCATTCCGGTAGCGACCGTGAGCACGTTCGGATCGAAGATGATGTCCGTAGTGTCAAAGCCGAGCCGGTTGACAAGCAGATTGTATGCGCGCCTGCACACGCTAACCTTCTTATCATAGGTCGTAGCCTGCCCTTCTTCGTCGAAAGCCATGACTACGAGAGCGGCGCCGAGGTCATGTACCCGACGGGCTTTGTCGAGGAATTGTTCCTCGCCCTCTTTCAGAGAGAGGGAATTGACTATCGCCTTTCCCTGCACACATTTCAGTGCGGCTTCAATGATGTCAAAACGAGATGAGTCAATCATCCACGGTATTCTCGCTATTTCAGGATCTGAGCCCATGAGATTCAGGAAAGTCACCATTTCCGCCTTTGAGTCCAGCATTGCGTCATCCATATTGACATCGAGCACCATGGCTCCGTCCGTGACCTGTTTGCGCGCAATCCGCAAAGCCTCATCATAAGACTTTTCACTGATCAGCCTCAAGAACTTGCGGCTGCCAGCCACGTTACATCTCTCACCGACATTGATGAAACTGCCATCGGAGACGAAGGCGTCTTGTCCTGCAAGACATAGAGAAGACTGTTCCAGCCGCGGAGGTGTCCTCACTGGCTTTGGTCGTTCCATCAGACCGGCTATCGCTCTGATGTGCTCCGGGGTCGTACCGCAACAACCGCCGACGATATTCACCAGACCTTCTTCGAGGAGTCTTCCCACACAGTCTGCCATTTCCTCTGGAGTCTGGTCATACTCACCCATGTCATTCGGAAGGCCGGCATTTGGGTATGCGCTTACATAGTATGGCGACACCGAAGCAAGACGCTTGAGGAAGGGGTGCATCTGTTCTGTTCCGAATGAGCAATTGAACCCGACACAGAACACATCAAAGTTGCGTATTGTAATAAGGAATGCCTCTATGGTCTGTCCTGACAACATTCGTCCCGTCTGGTCTGCCAGCGTTACGGAAAGTAACACAGGGACAGTTCTGCCTGACTCGGAAAAAGCCCGGACTGAGGCAGACAGGGCGGCCTTTGCGTTCAGTGAGTCGAATATGGTCTCTATTTGCAACAGGTCAACGCCACCATCGATGAGTGCGGTCATCTGTTCCGTATAGGCAGCCACAAGGGTGTCGAAGTCAATACTCCTGAGTGCGGGATTGTCAATGTCGGGGGATATTGAGCACGACTGATTCGTCGGTCCGACCGACCCAGCGACAAACCGCGGTTTCCCGGGAGTGAGATGTGTCATCCTGTCTGCTTCCGCACGAGCCAGTCTCGCTGCAGACAGGTTGATGTCCCTCACTCTGTCAGCCATTCCGAATTCTGACTGGGAAACGCGCTGAGCGCTGAAACTGTTGGTCTCAATGATATCAGCACCTGCTTCAAGATACAGTCTGTGCACTTCAGCGACAGCATCCGGGTTTGTCAGACACAAAGAGTCCATATTGCCCGAGAAGCCTTTTCTCTGCAACATCGTCCCCATAGCCCCATCCAGAAGAAGGACCCGTTTTTTTATCAATGCTGTAATATCCATCAGAACACACGCTTTGCTATTTCCACTATACTTCCAGCCACGTTCATCGAATAGAAATGGATGCTTGGGACGTTGGCAGCCTTGAGTTCCCTCGCCTGGAACGCCGTCCATTCCACACCAAGAGCCTTGACATCTTCGTTAGTCTTGCATTTCTGCAATTCACGCGCCAGTTCCATCGGCAGATCGATATGGAATGTCTTTGGCAACAAGGACAACTGTGTCAGTGAGGACAGAGGCTTGAGCCCAGGTATGATTGGCACATCTATTCCCGCCTTCTGACAGCGAGTTTTGAAATCGAAGTAGTGTCTGTTGTCGAAGAACATCTGAGTCACGACATATTGTGCGCCTGCATCTATCTTGGTCTTCAGGTACTCTATGTCAATGTCAAGGTTCAAAGCCTCCTCATGTTTCTCCGGATAGCCTGCCACTCCGTAAGTGAAGCGATGGTGCAATGGTTCTGTCTGCATTCCGCTCAGCATCTGACCATCATTGAACGTATTGACCTGACGGCACAAATCAATGGCATGCCTATGCTCGTCATCAGCAGGTCCTGTCCCTTTCGGCCTGTCACCTCGCAGCACGAGAATATCCGTTATGTCCAGATAGGAAAGGTCTATCAGTTCGTTTTCCAGTTCGGAACGTGAGAATCCGCTGCAGATAACGTGAGGCACAGTAGGGATTCCATACCTGCCCTTCAGTGCCGCAGCGACAGCCACGGTTCCCGGACGCATCCGCTCGAACTCGCGCCTGAACATGCCATTGCCTAAATCACGATAGACAACTTCAGTTCTGTGGGTTGTGATATTGATGTACGATGGGCTGAGCTCCATCAGTTTGTCAATGTTATTGTATAGTTGTTCGATGCTCCGGCCTCTCACCGGAGGAAGCACTTCAAACGAGAACGCAGTCTTATGTTCAGATTTCAGGAATTCCGCTACACTCATGTTTCCTATGACTAAACGCGATTAGTAATTATTCTATTTCATTGATATTGTAAGGAGTCGTCTGATAGACGTAGTAGTTAAGCCAGTTGGTATATAACAAGTTAGCCGATGCTCTCCAGTTGACCAGAGGTCCTTTGTCCAAATCATCATCCCTATAGTAGTACTTCGGCATCTTGATAGGTAGATTCTTCGAAAGGTCACGTCTGTACTCCGTGTCGAGAGTCAGCGGAGCATATTCCGAATGACCGGTAATGTAGAATTCCCTGCCCTCGCGCGCCATGATTATGTGTATTCCTGGTTCATCGCCTTCTGAGATGATTTTGAGTTCAGGAATCGCTTCGACCTCGTTCTTGTCAAGTGATATATGTCTGCTGTGTGGCACATAAAACTCATCATCAAACCCACGGAAAATCGGTAGTGACGAGTCGATGGCATGGTGTTTGAAGACCCCGAATATCTTTTCCTCAGTAGGTATTTTGTGGACGCCATAGAAATGATACAATCCGGCGAATGCAGCCCAGCAGATGTACAAAGTGGATGTGACATGCTTGCGCGCCCACTCCATCACGTCACACAGTTCCTCCCAGTATGACACCTCCTCAAAGTCGAATTGCTCCAACGGAGCCCCAGTGATGATGAATCCATCGTATTTCTCATTTTTCATATCGTCGAAGTCACGATAGAATGCCTGCATGTGTTCAACCGGAGCGTTCTTGGAGGTGTGGCTTCTCAGTTTCATGAATTCAAGTTCAACCTGAAGCGGGGTATTCGAGAGTATTCTCACGAAATCTGTCTCTGTGGTGATTTTAATCGGCATAAGGTTCAGGATAGCAATTCTCAACGGACGGATATCCTGCGTATGGGCACGCGAGGTATTCATCACGAATATGTTTTCCTTTTTCAGCAAATCAATTGCCGGAAGTCTGTCTGGTAATGTTAACGGCATAACTTTTGTCAAATAATCATGCAAAGTTAATAAAAGTTTGCCATATAAACCGCCTGCTTAGTGAAATAAATGCAATTCACCCCAGTCTTGCAACCGTCCAGACGTATTGTTTCTCATCAACCACATGGCTCTCCACCAGTTCATCTCCGTTTAGCACACCGTGTAGGTCATCTATTAGTCCGGTGCCTCGTAGTTTGAGGACTGCCTCTTTCTGGGTCCAAAGCCGTGTGAACTCTTTCTTTGGATTATCGGCGTTTATTATACATCTGCATTCTTCGGCATTCATGGTCTTCCGCATCAGTCCTTCATCTGCCTCATGAAAGCATTCAATGTCAATTCCGACAGGAGAGTCGTCAACAGCCACCGCTATTCCGTTCTTGCAATGGCTTATGTTGAAGAATATGCCGGGAATGCCCTTCAGCGAAGGCTTACCGTGTTCACCGTAATCAAACTCCACTTTCCGTCCCACTGCAATCACACCCAATTCAGTCAGCATCTGCTGAAGAATCACAACGGCCTTCAGGCAGACGAAACGTCCGAAAGTGAATTTGAAGTTCAGGGCCTGCTCGCGTCTCTGCTCCGAAACAAGAAACAGCATACGGTTGACTTCATCATCCGTACACTGTTCCATATTGTCGAAAATACTTATCCGCACCCTACAACAGGCTGAAAGCCACATCCATCATATGAGTAAAACTCCTCTGGCGTTCCTCGGCGGAAGTGGCAGTACCATCAACTATGCTGTCACTGACAGTAAGGATGCATAGTGCTTGTTTGCCGGCTTTGATGGCATTGGAGTAAAGTGCAGTAGCCTCCATCTCTATGGCAAGCACACCCATATTCTGCCATTTTCTCCATCCTTCGTTCTCATCGTAGAAGATGTCAGAAGACAAGACGTTTCCTACTTTGTAGCCGTAACCCAGTTTCCTGCAGGATTCCACCGCCTTGTTCAGCAGACCGAAATCGGCTATCGGCGCAAACGTACCCGGAAGGTCATACTGAGCCAGATAGTTAGAGTTCGTACAAGCAGCCTGAGCAAACACGATGTCACCCAACTTCATCCCCGGCTGGATGCAACCTGCCGTTCCGACCCTGATGATTGTCTTCACATTGTAGAAGTTGAACAACTCGTATGTATAGATCGCAATCGAGGGGATGCCCATACCATGCCCCATCACGCTCACTGGTTTTCCATTATGAGTGCCCGTATAGCCTAACATGCCGCGGACGCCGTTGAACTGCACAGGATTCTCGATATAGTTCTCTGCCATGAATTTGGCACGCAGTGGATCACCACTCATAATCACTGTCTCGGCAATATCACCGAGTTTTGCCGCATTATGCGGAGTTGGATAATTCTCAGCCATATATTTGTTTTTGTATTGTCAGTGCAAAAATAGGAAAAAATCCGTTATCTGTGAAAAAAACTCACAAAAAAGTTTGTCAATTGAGATATATTAGGTAAGTTTGCAGCAAAATCACCTCAACCGACCTATGAAAGGAATCATCATTTTCGCATTATCATTGCTTTGCGTGTCAGTTTCCTCATCCTCAAAAGACCTCTGGCCCGACGGAACGGAGATTTCACCTTGGTTCAGCGACATACGTCCGACCGATATCAGGAATCTCGGCAAGCAGTTCATTATAACAGACTTCGGCATCAGTGACGACGGTAAGGTTCACACAACGGAGTTCCAGCGGCTCATTGACAAGGTCGCAGCAGATGGTGGCGGTGTGATAGTAGTGCCTGAAGGCACATTCATCACAGGCTCGCTATTCTTCCGTCAGGGGACTCATCTTCACATACAGAAAGGAGGTATTCTGAAAGGCAGCGATGACATAAGTGACTTCCCTGTCGTGAGCACCCGCATAGAGGGTGAGAGTTGTCTGTACTTCCCCGCCGTTGTCAACGCCGACAGCGTCAATGGATTCACAATCTTTGGTGACGGCATTATCGATGGCAACGGACTTCGCTACTGGAAAGCCTTCTGGCTGAGACGTACCTGGAATCCTCAATGCACGAACAAAGACGAGATGCGTCCTCGCCTGATTTACATTTCCAACTCGAAAAACGTTCAGATTGAAGGTCTGCATCTGAAAGACTCACCTTTCTGGACCACCCATATCTACCGATGTGAGAACGTGAAATATCTGAATCTGCGCATCACGTCGCCAGCAGCACCCGTCAAGGCGCCAAGCACCGATGCCATCGACATTGACGCATGCAGGAATGTTCTGGTCAAGAACTGCTATATGTCAGTCAATGACGATGCCATCGCCATCAAAGGCGGCAAAGGTCCCTGGGCTGACGACTTCCTGAAACCATCCGAAGTACGCCACCTGGACGGTGACAACGGAAACGGGAAAAACGAGAACATCCTGATAGAGGACTGCGAGTATGGCTTCTGTCATGGATGCCTGACCTGCGGAAGCGAGTCGGTACTGAATCACAACATCATCCTGAGAAGAATCACAGTGAATCAGGCGAACAACCTTCTCTGGCTCAAGATGCGTCCTGACACACCCCAGCGATATGAATACATCACCGTTGAGAACATAACCGGCAATGCCAAGAACTTCATTCTTGTACGACCATGGACCCAGTTCTATGATCTCAAAGACAGGAAAGACATCCCGATGTCTTATTCAAGTCACATCACCATGCGCGACATCCAACTTGATTGTGACGTATTCTTCAACGTCGAGAAAAAAGACGAGCAGTACAGCCTCTCCGATTTCACTTTCGAGAACTTGAAGATACATGCGAAGAAGACAGACTTCAACCAGCAATACATCGAACGATTCAACGTCAGGAACGTCAATGTGCGAGAAATCAGTCAATAGAGATTACTCGTATTAGGGGTGTTCTATTAATTACATTTTAGGTGGGTTCTATAAATTCATTTCTTGCGATTTTGAGGTTTGTTCCG
>JAKSJE010000062.1 GCA_024398405.1 Bacteroidaceae bacterium | reverse complement strand
CTGCTCGGAACAAACCTCAAAATCGCAAGAAATGAATTTATAGAACCCACCTATAAGGGGTGTTCTATAAATTCACCGAAGCAATGTCAACACGGCGACACCCCGCATAGTCAAGGCAGCAAGCGCTGTCGTTCCATGAAGTCCGCCACCAGTTCTTTGCGCACTATCCTGTAGTGTGGCTTGTACAGCCTGCCGAAATGCTCGCTGTGATGAACAGCGTAGCGACCCGAGGAAAGCACACTGTCAATCATCCGCTCGTCGTCCGCCATGCCGACAAGTCCAAGACCCATTCCGTCTATCACCCTGACGATGTCAGCCCAGTCGCTCCTCCATTCATCAATCTCAGCATCCCCCACCCTATGGGCACTCCTGACGAAGGCCGACAGCAGTTCGTCCCTGCTCATCAGTCCCTCATGAACCGCACGCAGATGCACCCTGTAGTATGCGCTGTCAGTACCGATGGGCTCGAAGACGACCGCCGAGTTGTCCGCCTCGCATAGTTCGCTGTCAAGATACGCACCTGCCGACGCAGTGTCCGCAATCATGTGCTCAGGGCCGAAACGCGCCTGAAAGAAAGCCTTGTAGATATCCTGGAGCCGCGCCCCTGGGTACAGAACCATCTGGCGCCGCACCGCACTGGCGACAAGTTCATCCCTCCTAAAACGACAATCACCACCACAACCCACAAGGATCGCGGTGATGATTGCTATGAACAAGACATTAATAGTTCTGTGCATGAACTTCGAAATAAGCCTGCGGATGCGCACATACCGGGCATATCTGAGGAGCGTTCGTGCCGACTACGATATGACCGCAGTTGCGGCACTCCCATACCTTCACCTCGCTCTTAGCGAACACCTGGGCTGTCTCGACGTTCTTGAGAAGGGCGCGATAGCGTTCCTCGTGAGACTTCTCAATCTCAGCCACCATACGGAACTTGGCTGCCAGTTCAGGGAAACCCTCAGCGTCGGCGGTCTCAGCGAATCCCGCGTACATGTCAGTCCACTCGTAGTTCTCGCCGGCAGCGGCTGCCGCGAGGTTCTGGGCTGTGTCACCTATGCCCTCAAGCTCCTTGAACCACATCTTGGCATGTTCCTTCTCATTGTCTGCCGTCTTCTGGAAAAGAGCGCAGATCTGTTCGAAACCATCTTTCTTCGCACGCGAGGCGAAGTAAGTGTACTTGTTGCGAGCCTGGCTTTCGCCTGCGAAAGCGGCCTCCAGATTTTTCTCGGTCTGGGTACCAGCGTATTTGCTTGCCATATTATTGTTTTTTGATAGATTTGATTAAACGATGCAAAGGTAGTGATTTTTCGTCACAATCCATCACAGTAAGCAAATTAATATTGGGGAAATAAGGGAAAAGGATGGTCAATATGAGAAAAAAGCGGATTTGACTTGTCTTTCTCAGAAGAAAGTACTATCTTCGCGCCGACTGGCTCACCGTCCACAGACACCCGCCTCGCGCCACTCATGTCCACCGAGACAAGCGCGCATGCGGCAGGACCCTCCGACGGTGCGAGACACGACAGACAGACACACATTGACCACAAAAGACAAACAACTATGAACGTAGGCGACAAGATTCCCGAGATTCTGGGCATCGACCAGAACGGGAAAGAGATCAAGAGCAGCGATTATCGCGGAAGGAAGATAGTGCTTTATTCTTATCCGAAAGCCAACACCAGCGGATGCACGGCAGAAGCCTGCTCGCTTCAGCAGCACAAAGCAGAACTCCAGTCTGCCGGTTACGAGATAATCGGCGTCAGCAAGGACAAGGTAGAGACCCAGAGGAAGTTCGCTGACAACTATTCACTTGAGTTCCCTTTGATAGCCGACACGGAGACCACCCTCCTGCAGCGGCTCGGTTGCTGGGGTGAGAAGGTGGCGTGCGGACACCGCACCATCGGCATACTCCGCACCACCTACCTCGTCAACGAGGACGGTGTCATCGAGAAGGTGTTCCTGCCGAAGGAGATCAAAGCATACAAGAACGATATGTTTAAGTTGATGGCGGAGACCAACTGCTTGTAAAGCAATGAAAGAAACAAATACTCCATTAGCAATCCCATCACCAGAGTATAAACAATGGCTCTGTGACATTGCCGCTCGTTTCAAACAGCAACAGATAAAAGCCGCCATACATATCAACTCCGATAAACTTGAGTTTTATTGGAGTATTGGTCGAGATATCTGTGAGATGCACATAGAGGAGCGATGGGGTGAAGGTGTAATAAAAAACCTAAGCAAAGACATAAAGAGAACTTTACCCGATTTAACTGGACTAACGCCTGGAGGACTATACTATTGCAAGAGATTCTACTTGCTTTATAACCAAATGTTGAAAATAGTTTCCCAACTTGGGGAAATAATTTCGGTCCATCAGGAATTTGGAGTGATGAACCATAAAACAATCAAAGTGAGTTCCGCCGTAGAATCATGCAAAGACAAAGACCCACGCTGAGCAGATACTGTCGTACGTCAACGGCTGAGCGCCGGTTAGCGGCATCGCCGCTCACGGCTCATACAGCAACGCCACAGCCTTCTCAAGCCACTCCTTATCCACTTCGTCGAAGGTGCCCAGTTCCTCGCTGTCAATGTCGAGAACCGCGACAACCTCACCTTCCTTCCATACCGGAACGACAATCTCGCTGCGTGACTCGCTTGAGCATGCGATATGTCCCGGAAACTCCTCGACATCGGGAACCACCACAGTCTCCCGCCTTGCCCAGGCTGTCCCGCAGACACCCTTGCCATATGGGATGTGCGTACATGCCACAGGTCCCTGGAACGGACCCAGCACCAGGCGGTCACCGATGACCCGGTAGAAGCCAGTCCACCAGAATCCGAACTCGCGATGAAGCGCGGCCGCCATGTTCGCCATGCAGGCGATGTCATCACATTCGCCCTCCATCAGCGAACGGAGCATGGGCAACACTGTTTTATATCTCTCTGCTTTCATAAGCGCGAATTTACGAATTATTCACCAAATATCAGCAAAACCGTGGAACAAACAACCAAAATCATGAGAGAACTCATACTCTCGCTGCTCTTGCTGGTCTCCCTGTGCGCCTCAGCACAGGAAACCGAATACTACAAGGAGATAGTCCGTGAGCTATCGTCCTCACGCTACCAAGGCCGCGGCTATGCGCTGGGTGGAGTAAGGAAAGCCGGGAAATATATAGAGAAGCAGTTTCGCAAGATGGGAGTTGACGAAGTCACACTGCAGCCATTCACCATCGACATCAACACCTTCCCGGGAAAGATGCGGATGTCAGTTGACGGCCGTAGGCTCAGTGCCGGCTCTGATTTCGTCATGAGGGAATACTCTCCCGGTGTCAGCGGCAAGTACAGTCTGTACTACGTTGACACCCTCACATTCGACTCGGCGCGAATCATGAGCGACCTCGCCCGACCCGAGAGCAACGACGCATTCGTGGTGTGCGACTTCTGGTTCACATACAAGCACCGCCAGTTCTTCGCGACGCTGCAAGAGGAAGGCCGATGCCGGAACAGAGGCCTCATATACACCTGGTACACGCCACTGAAGTTCTACAAGGCATACGGCGACAAAGTGGTCGGCAAACCAGTCATCTGGGTGTCATCATCCTTTCCGCAGGGCGCACGGACCGTAGAGTTAGACATTGACAACCGTTTCCTTCCCTCATACGAGAGCGACAACGTCATGGCGAAGGTCGCCGGTATGCGCCATGACAGTTGCTACGTCTTCATAGCCCACTACGACCACCTCGGCAACCTGGGGCGTAAGGTGTTCTTCCCCGGCGCCAACGACAACGCCTCCGGCACTGCTGGAATCATGACACTGGCCTCACACTACGTCAAGAGCCGTCCGACTTTCGACTGCTATTTCATAGCATTCTCAGGCGAGGAGGCCAACCTCCGAGGCTCGACCTATTTCGTGGAGCACCCATTAATCCCACTCGACAGGATTCGCTACCTCTTCAACCTCGACATGATAGGAGACGACAATCCGGTACAGTACTGCGAGGTCAGCGACGAAGGGTCCACAGGCTACATGCTCATGGAAAGCCTGAACGACGAAAGGCATTGGTTCAAGTCGCTCAACCGTGGGGAACTCGGAGCCAACAGCGACCACTACGTGTTCGCGCAAAGACATGTACCATGCATCATGTTCGAGAACGAGGAAGGCACCGCCTTCCCTCACTACCACACACCGGAGGACTCCTACCAGAACGCAGTCCTCACCACCTACCCTGCCATCTTCGGTCTTGTGACAGAGTTCATAAGCAAGTACTGACACGCCCACGGTCGTGCATTACCAAGGCACTTCCGATGGCAATCGGATAGGTCGGCAAGGACTTTTCGGTCATACCACATGCAGCCGACTCGTCAATGACCGCATAAGGAAAAGAATCACGCAAGACCAATTATTCCGTTATTTTTTTGCCCTTTGGCGGATTTTGTATAACTTTGTGCTATTATCAATCACTCAGTAAAACACAGACAGAAAAATGAGAAAGTCAATTCTTACCATCCTTGTCGCAGTCTTCGCACTGACTGCACATGCGCAATTCGGTGGCGGACAACGCCGTCCTCAGTTTCCGTTCTTCTTCAGAGCACGGGTTGACACGGTCAAGATATGGCCCAACGGAGCACCTAATGCCTTCGAGACGAAAGCGGGAGACCAGTTCACGGAGGCATTCATGGAACTCTACCCGGCTCGCAACCCAAACGGATATTGCGTGATTATGTGTCCGGGCGGCGGATACTCCACACTGTCGCTAACGCATGAGGGGCGTGACATACACACTTGGTTCAACACACGCGGATACACGTTCTGCCTACTTCAGTACCGTCTGCCGCGTCAGCATCACGACGTGCCGCTGTCCGACGTGCAAGAGGCGATACGCATCATGCGCTCACGCACCGACCTCGGCATCAAGCATGTAGGCGTCATGGGCACCTCAGCCGGAGGACATCTGGCGGCCACGGCATCCACGCTCTTCAAGGACTCAGTCACACGTCCCGACTTTCAGGTACTGCTCTACCCCGTCATCACCCTTCAAGAGGGAATCACCCACATGAGCTCGCGTCGGTTCCTGCTCGGCGACAATCCGTCACAGCAACTGATAGACCGCTATTCCGCCGACAAGCAGGTCACCAAGGACACACCTCCAGCACTCATATTCCTGTCATCTGATGACTTCCTCGTGCCACCTGCCAACAGCATCATGTACTATCAGGCCCTGCTCGCCAATCATGTCAACGCATCCATGCACATCTACCCGTCGGGCGGCCACGGCTGGGGATGGGGCGACGACTTCGTATATAAGACGGAATGGTCGCTCGAACTCGAACGCTGGCTTAATACCGTAATACGCAAGTAGATGTCCATTGAACTGACCACCGTCATCATTCTACTTCTGGCAGCGTCAGTAGCCCTCACACTTCTCGACCTCGCGGTAAGTGGGTTACTGACGCTGCTCACGTCCGTTCCGTTCAAGAAAGCCTTCCTCTACGGGCTCTGGTCGCTGCTGGTCCCTCCGCTCCTGCTTGCCTATGGTCATTTCGTGGAGATTGACGACATACGCACAGTAGAAGTCAGCATCACCCACCCTCAGGTACCACAGGCATTCGACGGATACCGCATCGTCCATATATCAGACCTACACCTGCGTTCCTTCCAGAACCGACTGGACGTACTGAGAAAGGCAGTCGAGATAATCAACGGCACAAAGCCCGACCTCGTGCTATTCACAGGCGACCTCATCACTATTTCACCCGACGAACTCGACAAGACGGCTCCGATTCTGTCACGAGTCAAGGCAGATGACGGAGTCTGGTCAGTAATCGGCAACCACGACTACTGCACACACATCGGAGGACGCATGTCGGTCAAGCCCAGCCATACCCAGCTACGTCGGCTGCTCGAACGCCAGCGGCTGATGGGATGGAACGTGCTGTGCAACGAGAACCACACCATCGTCAGAGACGAAGACACCATAGCACTGGTCGGGGTGGAGAACGTGACACCGTCAAAACATTTCACATCCACCGGAGACCTCGACAAAGCATCAGCCGGAACCGAAGGGATGTTCCGGATACTCATGTCGCACGACCCACAGCACTGGAGCATGAATCCACAGGCACACTCCTACCCCCTCACCCTCTCAGGCCACACCCACTGCTGTCAGGTCTCACTCCTCGGCCTGACGCCAGCACGGTTCATCTACACCCACTACGATGGGCTCTACCAGGAAGGTACGGCTTCCGACCCACACTTCCTACATGTCAACCCAGGACTCGGTGAGACCCTCCTGCCAGTACGCATAGGCGTACCGCCGGAAGTCACGCTCATCGTCCTGCACGCCAAACAATAGTCAGACCTCGCTCCTTAGTTTTCCTGTCAGTTCCATCAATTTGGCACGGAGTTTGTATATGTCATAACAGACCACCAGAAGGTGGGGCATTAATAAAAACAGACATTACAAACAAACTAAGAAAATACAACATTATGGGAAAGATCATCGGAATTGACCTCGGTACAACAAACTCATGCGTATCAGTTTTCGAAGGCAGCGAGCCAGTAGTCATCACTAACAGCGAAGGAAAGCGCACTACCCCTTCCGTAATCGGATTCATGGACGGCGGCGAGCGCAAAGTGGGAGATCCAGCAAAGCGTCAGGCCATCACAAACCCTCAGCGCACCGTGTTCTCAATCAAGAGATTCATGGGAGAGACTTACGACCAGGTGTCGCAGGAAATCTCACGTGTACCTTATAAGGTAGTTAAGGGCGACAACAACACCCCACGCGTCGATATCGACGGACGCCTCTACACACCACAGGAAATCTCAGCAATGGTTCTTCAGAAAATGAAGAAGACGGCAGAGGACTACCTTGGACAGGAAGTCAAGGAAGCCGTCATCACCGTGCCAGCATATTTCTCCGACTCACAACGTCAGGCAACCAAGGAAGCCGGACAGATTGCAGGCCTCGAAGTCAAACGAATCGTCAACGAGCCTACAGCCGCCGCCCTTGCCTATGGCATCGACAAGGCTAACAAAGACATGAAGATAGCCGTATTCGACCTCGGCGGTGGCACGTTCGATATATCCATCCTCGAATTTGGCGGCGGCGTGTTCGAGGTCCTCTCAACCAACGGCAACACTCACCTTGGAGGCGATGACTTCGACCAAGTAATCATCGACTGGATGGTTCAGGAGTTCCGTTCACAGGAAGGCGTTGACCTCTCCCTCGACCCAATGGCTATGCAACGTCTGAAAGAAGCCGCCGAGAAAGCCAAGATCGAACTCTCAAGCACATCACAGACAGAAATCAACCTGCCATACATCACAGTGGCGTCCGGAATGCCTAAGCACCTCGTAAAGACACTCACACGCGCCAAGTTCGAGCAACTCGCTCACGACCTCATTCAGGCTTGTCTCGAACCATGCAAGAAGGCAATCAGCGACGCTGGCATCTCTACGTCAGAAATCGACGAAGTCATCCTCGTAGGTGGATCAAGCCGTATTCCTGCAGTGCAGCAGGTTGTTGAGCAGTTCTTCGGCAAAGCACCTTCAAAGGGCGTGAACCCTGACGAAGTAGTGGCAATCGGTGCCGCAATCCAAGGAGCCATCCTCAACAAGGAAGAGGGCGTGGGAGACATCGTACTACTTGACGTGACACCTCTGTCAATGGGTATCGAGACACTCGGCGGCGTGATGACAAAACTCATCGAGTCTAACACCACAATCCCTTGCAAGAAGAGCGAGACATTCTCAACAGCGGCCGACAACCAGACAGAAGTCACCATCCGCGTGCTTCAGGGCGAACGACCGATGGCGAATCAGAACAAGCAGATCGGAATCTTCAACCTGACAGGCATAGCCCCTGCACGTCGTGGCATACCTCAGATCGAGGTCAGCTTCGACATCGACGCCAACGGCATCCTCAAAGTAACGGCAAAAGACAAAGCGACTGGCAAGGAACAGGCAATCCGCATAGAGGCGTCATCAGGACTCAGCGAGGACGAGATTAACCGCATGAAAGCCGAAGCAGAGCAGAACGCAGAGGCTGACAAGAAGGAGCGTGAGCGCATCGACAAAATGAACCAAGCAGACTCCACCATCTTCAGCACCGAGACATTCCTTCAGGAGAACGGCGACAAACTCCCTGCCGACCAGAAGGCAAACGTGGAAACCGCCCTCGGCAAACTGAAAGATGCCCACAAGTCAGGCGACATCAACGCCATTGACGCAGCGATGAATGAATTCAATCAGGTGATGCAGGCAGCCAGCCAGCAGATGTATCAAGGCGCCGGCGCACAACAGCCAGGCGGCGAGGGCTTCCAAGGCAGTGCCAACCAATCCTCCGGCTCCCAGTCTCACCAGTCCGCCTCCACCGACGACGTCCAGGACGCCGACTTCGAGGAGGTGAAGTAGACTTAGATGATCAATAATAATTATCGGAAGACAAATCCGTGTAGCTCAACGAGTTACACGGATTTGCCATTTTAATGGGATTGCCGATGGCAAAGCGCGTATTCGTTCAAGGTCTCAATGGTGCAACGAGCATGGCTCCAAGTTCTGGAGGTGGAGGCTCTACGAGTGATATGCCCTGGCGAGATAAAGACGAAGACTATCTCCATTGGGCATGGCGTGCAATGCAGTATGCACACGCCAAGCATTATCCTGGCAACAAACTCCGAAAGAGCAATGGATATTAGTCTTGCGCGTACGTGTATATATAATAATATTGTTGTCCGCTAAACGGTTCTTAGTCCTTGTTTTTGGCTATTATTAGACAGGCACAAACCCTATAATCAAGTAAATACAGGCTGTCCGCTAAATGTTTTATTGTTGGTAGCGTTATACGGATTGATAAGATGCCCAATTTGCCTGATTAGGACTCAATGGACGGATTTTCCCCCTTTAGACGTGTAGATATACATGAATATAGTCGGCTGTCCGGCAAATCAACACCTCAAATTTTAGGCATGAGAGTTTAGCGGACAACAATAATAAAAAATATAGCAGAAAAAGCCAAATGCTATACCAACTATGAATCTCATTCAT
>JAKSJE010000061.1 GCA_024398405.1 Bacteroidaceae bacterium | reverse complement strand
GTGACTGAATGAAGGACAGCAAGATGCAAAGAAAAAGCCAAAAGCATCAAAATAACAATAACACACATAGATCATGTCAATCTTTCATTTGCGTGGAATTAATAGAACACCCCATTAATAATTATTCGCCAAATAACCGCTGAATGGCTCATCCATTGAAAGGCAAGTAAGTAATGGCGAAAAATGCGATAATGGAAGAGGTGTGTTATACAAGCGTATCGTTGTCTGGCACAAAGAAGCGGTCGATCCTCCAAATTTACTCGATTACCTGTCAGGCTTACGGTTTCGCTCACTGTCTTTTCTGAGCTCATTGGGATTATGGGGTGTGTCATCAGTCCTTCGGAAGGGCATCCTCATCCTCAAGCATTTTCCTCTTCCTATCAACCATGTCACCTTCGCTCTGTCCGAGAAAACCGCCAATTCCATGTTTGGCCACTACCCTATGGCATGGAACATCCGGTGCGAAGGGGTTGCGCCGCAACGCCTGACCGACCGCCTGAGCACTACGGCACCCGACAAGACGAGCCAACTCACCGTATGTCACCGTCTTACCCGATGGCACGTCCAATAACGCCAGATAGACTTTGCGTTGGAACTCCGTGATGGACGCACAGTCAAGAATCCGCTGTCTGATATTATGACTTCCCATGCTGATTTCCATAAATATGACGTGAACGCATGCGCAAAGGTACGAAGTTTTTCCGGGATGCCATCGTCACCAACAAAAAAGTTTGCGATTATTTGGCGATGGGGAAATAAATTCGTAACTTTGCAAGAAGATGGTTTTTATCAACAACATTATGAATATATCAAAACAACTGTTTGTTTTCGCCGTCCTGGCTTTCATGGGCTGCACTACGGTAACAGCGAAGGGCAAGACCACATTCGCATGGAGTTCAACAGACATTCGTTTCAGGCCACAAGATGACATCGTTCCTCTCAGTTCTCCTGTGCTCCACGCATGGCGTGGCGAGAGAGTGAACATGCAGGCAGCATACATATCCTCGGACTCAACGATGATCAAGGTTGCCATGAGCGACCTGAAATGCGGTAAGAACCGTATATCCTCAGCCAACATATCGCGTTACTATGAGGAATACATTATCGTCGATAACTTCCAGAGGAAAGACAGCAGCGTCATGGCTGACCGGCTGCAACCGTCAGAGGAGGCTTATCCGGTCAATGCCGGGGAGGTGCGTCCGCTCTGGTTCTCCATCCAGGTGCCTCAGGACGCGGTGCCAGGTAAGTACACCGGCACAATCACTCTTGATGACAAAGGCAAGAAGCACACACTCAGATACACCCTCAACGTGAGCAGGCGTGTGCTCCCCGAGCCAAAGGACTGGAAATATCATCTCGACCTCTGGCAGAATCCGTATGCCGTAGCGCGCTTCTTCAAGGTGCCGTTGTGGAGCGATAAGCACTTCGAACTTATGCGTCCTATCATGGAACGCTACGCGAAGGCTGGCGGGAAGGTCATCACGACATCCATCACCTACCATCCGTGGAGAGGACAGACCTACGACCCGTTCGAGAGCATGATTGTGAAGACCAAGCATATAGACGGTTCGTGGTCATACGACTACACCGTATTCGACAAGTGGGTCGAGTTCATGATGTCATGTGGAATCACTAAGCAAATCGCATGCTACACCATCGTCCCTTGGGACTACAAGTTCGAGTATCTCGACCAGGCCACGGCATCCACCCTGTACCTGAAAGCGCAGCCGGGCGACAAAGCATACGAGGAGTACATGCTGCCGTTTCTCACAGACCTCGCGAAGCATCTCAAGGCAAAGGGATGGTTCAGCCGTGCCACGATAGCCATGGACGAGCGCCCTATCAAGGCTCTCGAGATAGCATGGGACATCGTGCAGCGGGCTGACAAGGCCTTCAGAATCGAAGGCGCCGTCAACTACAAGCCTACGACCGAGGGCGTAGTGAACAAGATGTACGGAATAAGCGTAGGCAACAACCATTTCAACCTTCCGGCCGAAGTCCTCAAAAAGAGAAAGGAAGAAGGAAAGCTTACGTCCATCTATACCTGCTGCTCGCCTGAGCACCCAAACACATTCACCTTCACACCACCGGCTGAAGCCGCGTTCCTCGGATGGCACATCACAGCCATGGGTCTCGACGGCTACCTTCGTTGGGCCCTTAACAGTTGGGGTGTTGAGCCTGAGAAGGACAGCCGCTACGGCACTTGGCCAAGTGGCGACGCATGGCTGCTCTACCCTACCGGCAGCAGCATCCGCTGGGAACGGCTTGTGGAGGGAATCCAGGCAAGCGAGAAAATCCGCATACTCAGGGCTGAAGGCAATGAGGATGTCAACAGACGAATCGACGAGATACTCAAGCCGTTCACTCCTGTGGTGTTCGGCAGCAAGATGGTCGCAGCGGACGAAATCAACAAGGCGAACTCAGCCCTCAGGACAATAGAATAACAATTTTTAGCATATAAGGTGGGTTCTATAAATTCACCGAATAAGTAATAATTCATAGAACAGGAGTGACATAATTCTTTTCAGCGCTTTTGGCTTTGTTCCGGCATCTTGCTGTTTGTCAGTCAGTCATGATGCCCGCATCAATCCTTCCTTCCGCACAGCAATCTGCTCGGAACAAACCTCAAAATCGCCAGAAATGAATTTATAGAACCCACCATAAGACAAATGAGAAAATTCTACATGATGTTTGCTGCCATCATCACTCTTGCAGCTATTTCTTTTGTTTCTTGTGGTAGCGATGACAAGGACGACCCGATTAAGTACGAGACTTACACACTCACCACAGAGGTTGAACTCGGTTCGCTTACAGGCGAACCGGCAAACATGCTCTTGGGACTTGAGACAAGTCAGCAGGGCGAATATGCCTCTGACGCTGAGGCAATAGAAAAGTATGATCAGATTGTATCTCAGGGAAGCGAAATGATTGAGTACATCATGCAGGCTGCCTATCTTGCATCGGGTGGCATCAAGGACTTCAAGGTCCATGTAAGGCTCTACAACGCAAAGGGCAAGCAAATCAAAAACAGGACATACTCGTTCTGACAGAAGGCAACAACATCCACGTCCTGCGGTGACATGTGTCATCGCAGGACGTTTTTATTACAAACTGGTCATCAGGCTGTCATGCACTGATTTTGGTTGAAGGTTGTGTCTTCATGCGTGGTGTGTGTTGTGGGCATATAACAATCGGGGAGGGAAAACGCTGCTGCTTTTCCCTCCCCGATATTGCTGAATGGCACGAGTTTAGCCTGGGTTGTTCGTCGGTACTAAGACTTTTGTCTTGACAACCTTTCCCTTGCCGTCTAAGAGTTCGAAAACAATAGAGAAGTCATAGACACCTGCTGCTGTGGCCATCTCGTTGACTTTAGTCTGCAGCTCTACCTCTGCAGATGATATCGCCATGTCGAATGCTCTCTCTGCTGCCGCTCTGTCAGTTGAGACTGTCGTTGACTGCTCCATCTGTCTCAATGCAGCATAGTAAACGTCATTGAGTGAGCCTTGGGTGACACGGATTCTGAGGGTGTACTGTCCGTCGTTGTTGTCATCGTCGTCTGAGCATGATGACATGGCGAATGTCGTTGCCAATGTCGCAACGATCGCGATGAGGTACATGAATGTTTTTTTCATCGTTGGTTTTGTTTATTGTTTATGCGACACTGTGTTATTTATGGTCATGAAGACTTCCTCATGTCATTGTGTGACCAGGAAGCCTGCCATGTCATACGCCTCAGTTCGGTTCAGTGTCGCAAAAGGAATCGGACATGAAAATCCGTATGACGTGGTTGAAAATAATAAGGCGGGATGTGGCTCCCGCCTTATGTGCTGATTATACCAGTGTGGTTATGACTTTCTTGTCACATACGAGCCGTCGCGGGTGTCAACCTCGATGAGGTCGCCCTCGTTGATGAAGAGAGGCACGCGAATCTCTGCGCCTGTCTCAAGAGTCGCTGGCTTGGTTGCGTTAGTTGCTGTGTCGCCCTTGAGTCCAGGTTCTGTGTAAGTGACCTTGAGCACTGTCTTAATAGGTATCTCGGCTGTGAGGATGGTGTCAGAAGATGCGTCGATAGCCACTTGCACGTTGTCGCCCTCCTTGAGGAACTGCACTCCCTCGATGAAGTCAGCCTGAATGTTGACCTGCTCGTAAGTCTCGTTGTTCATGAACACGAGGTCGTTGCCTTCCTTGTAGAGGAACTGGAACTGGCGGTGGTCAACCTGGACCTCCTCGAGTTTCGCGCTCACAATCCAAGTGCGTTCGAGCACACGTCCGTCAGCGACGTCGCGCAACTTCGTTCTCATCACTGTGTTACCTTTACCTGGCTTTACGTGGAGGAAGTCGATGACCACGTAGATTCTGCCGTCAATGCGTAAGCATACGTTTTTCTTGATGTCACCTGCTAACATAGTGGTATGGGGTTGTGAGATGATTACTTACCGTGACGCTCGCTTGAGACTGTGAGTGACTTGCGACCCTTCCTACGGCGTGCTGCCAATACGTTGCGACCGCTCTTGGTTGTCATTCTCTGGCGGAAACCATGTTTGTTTACCCTCTTGCGATTGTGGGGCTGGAATGTTCTTTTCATTGCTTTTCTATAATTAATTATGAGTTGTAAATTACCAACCAATACGAGGACGGAGAATTCCCCACGCCCAATTCGGCTTGCAAAGTTATGAAAAATATTTGGTTACGCCAAATTTTTTCCTATTATTCTTCGCTTTCGCCCACTTCTGTGGACTCAGAGCCGTTCATGGAATCGTATTCGGCGCCGTCGCTGACGTATTCGTCATTCTCCCAGATTCCGTCTTGTGTGGTTCCGTCGCTGAAGTACATGGTTCCGTGTCCGTGGCGCATGTCGTTGCGGTAGTTGCCTATGTACTGGTCGCCGTCCGGCCATGTGTAAGTGCCGAATCCGTTGTACTTGCCATGTGAGAATCCACCTTCATAGCGGCTACCGTCGGAGTAGTAGTATTTCCCGTAGCCCTCCCATCTATCGTTTTCCCAGTTGCCTGAGTATTTATCGCCGTTGGCATAGAGCATGACACCCCGTCCCGACTTGACTCCGTCGCGCATCCCGCCGACGTATTTCCTGCCGTCCGACTCCATGACCGCACAAGAGTCGCCGTCGAGGTGTCCGTTCTTGAAGACCCCTTCCTCGTAACTGCCGTCCTTGCGCAGTAGTTTGCCGCGTCCGTTAGGCAGGTTGTTGCGGTAACCTCCGGTGTATTTGTCGCCGTTGGCGAAATAGAACGTGCCTTGGCCGTCGGGTTGGTTGTGGCGGAAGTCGCCTTCGAAGCGGTTGCCGGTCTTCTTGAAGTTATAGACTCCCTTGCCGCATTTCTCGCCATATACCCACTCGCCTTCGTAGGTGTCTCCATTGGTGAAGGTTATGGTTCCGTGACCATGGTGCTTACCGTTCTTCCATTCTCCGTTGTACGTGGCGCTGTCCTCGTACTCGTATTCGTGGATTCCGTCCTTGAAGTCGGATGGTTTTGGCTTCTCCTTGCAGGAGAATGCGATGAGCGGCAGACATGCAAGGATTATTGGACAGAGTCCGAAGGATAACTTGGTTTTGGCGTTCATGTTATGGATGTGCTAAAGCAATTCTATAGATTGTATGAGTCTTGTGCTATTTGAGCCTTTCACGAGAATGGTATGTCCGCATAGTGGGTTTTCCGTCAGGTATTCGCTCAGGGCGTTGATGTCCTTGAACAAGGAGAACCGTGCTGATGCTCCAGTCACGACCTCGTCCCATTCCTCTCCGACGAGCATCACGTCTTCGATGTCCATATCCTCCAGCGTGGCTATAACTTTTCTGTGTTCCTCCTCCGATGCCTCACCGAGTTCCCTCATGGCGCCGAGGATGCACATCTTGCCTTTGGCCTTCAGTTGCCGGAAGTTGCTGAGTGCGGCCGCCATGCTGGTCGGATTGGCGTTGTAGGCATCGATGATGAGGTCGTTGCGCTCGGTCTTGCGTAGCATGGAGCGGTTGTTGGTAGGTGTGTACTCAGAAAGGGCGGCAACTATGTCCTCATCGCTCACACCGAACTGACGGCCTATGGCGGCGGCGCAGAGACAGTTGTCGAGATTATAGCCGCCGATGAGCCTGGTCCTGACTTGCTGTCCTTCGTAGCTGAAGGCGAGGAAAGGGTCGGACGCGATGAACCGGCCGTTGTCACCATATTTTATGACATTGAGCCCGTGGCAGATGTTCATCAGGTGCTCGTCGTTCTCGTTGACGAAGGCAGTGCCGTGGTGTTCGCGCAGGTAGTCGTAGAGTTCGCCTTTGGTGCGTATCACCCCCTCGAGACTTCCGAAGCCAAGCAAGTGCGCCTTGCCGACGTTTGTGATCACGCCATACTCCGGTTCTGTGATGTTGACCAGGGTCTTGATTTCCCCCGGGTGGTTGGCTCCCATCTCGACCACGGCGATGTCGTGGCTGCCGGACAGTTGCAGCAATGTCTTGGGAACACCGATGTGGTTGTTGAAGTTGCCCTGGGTGAAGAGCACGTCGTATTTCTTGCCTAACACTGCGGCAATGAGTTCCTTGGTGGTGGTCTTGCCGTTGGTTCCGGTCACGCCGATTATGGTCTTTCCCCAATGCCGACGGTGGGTGCGGGCGAGGTCCTGAAGCGACGTCAACACGTCTGGCACGAGGATGAGCCGCCGTGCCATCCCGGTTGCCTTTGCGCCTTCGAAAACCCTCACATCATCAATCACGGCATAGGCACAGCCTTTCTCTATGGCGGATACGGCATATTCGTTGCCGTCGAACGACTCACCCCTCAGCGCGAAGAACAATGCCCCCTCGGGACAGTTCCTGCTGTCAGTCGTGATGACGGGGTGTTCGGAAAATACCTTATATAAGTCCATCGTATGCGTATTGTCGCGCAAATTTACGGATTATTTTTGATATGAACTAAAATGAGACCCAAAAAGTGCTGAAAAGGACGATGACAGACCGTGCTACCTAAGCATCTTCTTGCCGTTTATGATATAGATGCCATGTGGATATTGACCTTGCGCCTTCATCCGCTGTCCCGACACATTATATATATAGTCCGCACCGTCTGTGCCACGTGCGATGGTGGTTATGGCGTTGGGCAAGTCCGATCCGTCTTGGCTGATATAGATGCGCTCTGCAGTCACGCCCATGCCGTTCAGATCCAGATAGCCCCGGTTCTTTGCCACGGTTGTCCCGTCTGCCACAGGATAGAAGTACGATATGGTGTCTTGGTTTGCGAGGCAGTAGATGGCATTCTCCCCGACCGCCTTGAAGGATGTCGCGGCTGCCTTCAGGATGTTGTCCTCCATCCTGGCTGTAGTCTTGGCGACGGGGACGCGGAATGTTCCCATGCCCTTTTCAGAGGATACGAGGACGGCCTGGCCAGACGGGACGATGTCTGCCTCCTCTATCCTTGCGTACGGGAGCAAGCTGTCGCAGACGATCTCCGTCACCTTGTAGGCTTTGATGCCACTATCGGTGAAGTCGATATCGTGTCCCGGTGCTATGAAGATGTTCCATCCGCCGGACGTGATCTTGACAGTGGCAGAAGTACCATCGACGCGCGATATGCCACAGTCGAAGTAAGCGCCGCCCGATATCTGCTTCACCTGTATGGCCAGCACATTGCGCCCCACATTCAGTTTGCTGGACTGGATGCTCACGGTGCGGTAGTTGCCTATCCATCCGTTCTCGGAGTCAATCTGCGAACCGTTGAGATAGACCTTGTAGTCATCGTCGTGACGGGCATAGAGTCTGAACGTGTCGATGGTCGCGTCGTGGTCGATGTAGAACTCACGGCGTATGAATATGACGTTGTTCGTCCCGTCCCATCGCGAGTAGTACGGTGCATCGGTGCCCTCCGACGCAATAGGGAAGCGTTTGGTCTCCCAGCCTGAATCGTCGAAGTCCGTCTTGTACCAGCCCGATGGTCCTGTCATGTCGGTGCCTTCCTTGCGGTAGAATTTACCCTCCCACATCATGTCGCTTCCCTTGGGCGCCACGAAGAGACCTCCGTTGCCGTCGCGTATGCTATCGCCGCGATTCGACATGGTGTATTTGAAGTTGTGGTTGATGATAGTCTTCGTGAGACTCAGTCCGCAGTAGCCGCTGTCGTCTCCATCGGCCGCATAGTCCATAAGCACAAGACCGGCAGGACCGTTGTATTTTCCCGAGGCAAGGAGCTGCTGCATGTATATGTTGCAGGTCTTGGCATTGTCCTGATAGGCAGACGCGGAGGCACTGCCCTTGTAGCCGGAGGTATGGTTCACCGCCCATGTGTAGCCGTAACTCCTTTCGAGAGCAGAGCTGCGGCTGAGCATATTGAGTATGGCTTGTTTCTTGACCCCGATGTCGCTGAACTCATAACAGTCCTGCACCCACCATGCGCACTTGTATGTGCCGTTGCCGTAGCAGTGTCCGCCAAGCATCTCGTTGATGTCGGAGCGATTGTCGCGAAGATCCACGATGCGTCCGCCATAGACGGGGGCAGTGTAGGCATCGCGGCTGAGGACGAGGATTTTCCCTCTCGCCTCGCCGACGGTCAGGTTGGGCCGGAAGTCGATGAGATGGTCCTTGACACCTGACAGGCTGTTCTGCAGGAGGTCGCCGAATTTAGGGCTGTTGCCATCACCTTCCGTCTCGTGGCGGATGATGACGATGCAGAACTCCGTCGGATTGGCATCGACGAAAGAGCAGAGTTGCTGCATGATAGGGTCGAAGTCATAACTGGTGGTTGCCGCCCCGTGGTTGATGTGCAGCTTATTGCCACTCACGCACGGACGCAGGTCGAAGGCACGGACGCCGGACGGCAGCATATCCTGCACGCTCTTGGACTGGGTCTGTGCCAGGCTCTTGTAAATAGGGGAAAGTATTCCGGAGAAAGAACTGGCACAGGCATCGTGCGCACCTGGGATGGACAGCTGGCAGACGAAGGCGTCATCGTCAAGATTTGACATCCAGCGGCTATTGTCGTTGTCCTGCGCCATGGCAACAAGGCTCATGGCAAGGAGCGTAAGGGATGAAAGCAGTTTTTTCATGTTGGTCATAGGTGGGTTACATTAAGGGGGGTCTATTACAGCACACTTGTTCTGTTTATTTGTCTGCTGACGCTTTCCTGAACTCCACCTTCTCCGGGTTGTAAAGCCTGACAGTCTTCGTGCCTTTGGTCACATCCAC
>JAKSJE010000060.1 GCA_024398405.1 Bacteroidaceae bacterium | reverse complement strand
TCACCCATGTTTGATAAATTTTTATTATTCGGTGAATTTATAGAACCCACCTTTATATAGAAGACAGAATATAAAGAAGTTATATCTGTTTAACCTGCACATCCATTTTTTTTGATTTCAAGAACGTCTCGACTTGATTCTTGGTCTCCGATGATCTTGCATATACTGTCTTTAACAGATGTATAGGCAAATGCATTTCGCGATAATACACCGTTGAACCATCTTGTCGTTGGCGAGTTTTTTCACTGGCAACTAATGACCTCAACTCTTGGGGATTTAGACCGAACTTTGAGATTGTCTCGTCATAACCGTTTATCAGTGTATTATAGTCGGGCGCTGGCAATGGGATAATAGTGCGCATTTCCTCTTCCATCCAATAATCTACAGCCTTTTTGATACGTGGCGCCGTCACAAAAAGCATACCTGCAGCAATGAGTTTGACAAACTGTTGAGGAAAGTCCTTAAGCATGGTAAATGCAAGTTTTTTTTTGATATGTCGGGAAAAACTGATATCTTCGCGACGAAATCATTTTCAGTTGTCATTGCAAGGCGGTGGCATGACAATAGAGTTGTTAAGGGGTGTTCTATTAATTCCCCGCAAAAATAAATAATTAACAAACTATGGGTGTGTATTGCTATTTTGATGCTTTTGGCTTTTTCTTTGCATCTTGCTGTCCTTCATTCAGTCACGATGCCCGCATCAATCACATCTGTGATTGATATACCTTGTTTAGGGCTGAGGGCTCTTTCATGAATGGCAGCAACCTGCTAAAGAACAATCTCAAAATCATCTAAAATGTAATTAATAGAACACCCCTTAACAAAAAAAATACCTGAGGTATGAAAGCGTTCTGTTCATTAGTCCTGTTTTTCGCGAGTCTCTCCCTACAGGCTGGCAAGGTGGTCTCCGATACGATCAGGAGTGAGATTCTGAAGTCTGACGTCATGTATAACGTGTATCTGCCCGACGGCTTCGGTCAGGGTGAGGGGAGATACCCCGTGGTCTATCTCTTGCATGGCTTCGGTCAGGATTATCAGGCGTGGAGCAGGGACGGCCTGATGCGGATCCTCGCGGATGAGTTGATTGAGTCGGGTGAGGCGTGCGAGATGGTCATCGTGATGCCTAATGCCGGCGGGTCTGACACCATGAGGGAGTGGAACGGCTATATGAATATGCCGGGGTGGAACTACGAGGACTTCTTCTTCACGGAGTTCATGCCGGCTGTCGAACGGAAATATCGCGTTATCGGCGACAAGCAACACCGCGCGGTCATGGGGTTGTCCATGGGTGGAGGTGGTTGCACCATCTATTGTCAGCGTCATCCCGATATGTTCTCGTCGTGCTACGCCATGAGCGCCTGGCTCGGTTTCAGTGGTGAGAACGACTATCCCAAGGGCAGCAAGCCTCACCTTGTCCAGGAGTCCATGCGTGAGCATTCGGCGATTAGTTTCATCGAGAACGCTGACGAGCAGACGCTTGTCAGGCTCAGGACCGTGAGGTGGTTCTTCGACTGTGGTGACGATGACTTCCTGCTGGACCTGAATGTGCGCTTGCACCAGTTGATGCGCGACAGGAAGGTGAAGGATGAGTTGCGTGTCCGCGACGGGCAGCATAACTGGGAGTATTGGCATCAGGCGCTCCGCATGGCTCTGCCTTTCGCCTCGAGGAATTTCGGAAGACCTTAGACTGTCAGGAAAAACAGAAAAAAACTGCCGGTTCATGCCTTGCGGCTCCCGACTTTTTTGTATATTCGCGACAAGGAATCTAAAGGTGGGTTCTACAAATTAGTATAACTATGGATGGTAAAAGATTGACATTGGTATTGGTATTGTTCTCGGCGTGTCTCGGCGTGTCCGCTCAGGACGTGGTGAGTGTTGACGCGGGTGATATGCGTTTCACGCTTCAGGGCTATGGCCAGGCGAACTACAACGTTAAGAACGCTGACGGAGAGGAGGCGACCAACGGCTTCGAGCTGACGCGGGTGTTCCTGATGCTTAACGCGGCTGTGACTCCGCGACTCGACATGCACGTCATGCTGGACGTGGCGTCGAAGTCGTCGGACAAGGTGCTTCATGAGTATTGGGGCAAATACAAGCCATGTGATGCGCTGAACGTGAAGTTCGGCCAGTATAAGACTCATTTCACGCTTGAGAACCTGATGTCGCCGACTGCCGTGGGCAACATCTTCTTCCATGACGGTGTGCGATACCTTGCGGGGATGCAGGGCGATCCGCTGTATGGCAGTTATGCCGGACGTGATTTCGGTCTCACCCTCAGTGGTGACTTCCTGAGGGACGGTAAGGGCCGGAACCTGTTGTCGTATGCGATAGGCGTCTTCAACGGCACGGGAATGAACCACTCGGAGAACAACACCCAGAAAGATGTCATCGCCAAACTGGACTACAGGCCTTTGGGCAATCTCACCCTCTCGGCCTCGGCTTATCTGGGAACCGGCCATGCGCTGGCTGCCGATGCCTACGGCAATATCAGCAAGGACGAGGACTACAGCAGGAACAGGATGTCGGTGGGCTTCGAGACTGACACGAAGCCACTGTATTTGAGGAGCGAGTATCTGCGCGGCTGGGATGAGGGCACTCCTTCCCAGTGCTTCTATTCAGAGGCGTGGTTGCACGTCATGCCGAAGCACAGGCTGGACGTGATCCTGGACTATGAGTATTTCGACAGGAACATACATCTCTTTGACGCGACGAGGAACTACATGGGCGGATTGCAATGGTGGTTCCACAAGAAATGCAGGATCTCCTCGCTCTTCCAGTTCAAGGACGCTTCCGACGGCCGGCTGTCACGTCAGTTCGTCACTCAGCTCCAGTTAAGGTTCTGATGCTGTCAGCGCGTCGCCGGTGTCATTGAAACCGGTGAGGCGGAGCGTGACGATATGGTTGTCGAGCGAGGGAGTGTCGGGGTACTCCACACGGATGTAGTTGTCGGTGAATCCGTTCATAGGCTTCTGCCGCTTGGCGTGCTCCAACAGTACGGGGCGTGATGTACCTATGAAGCGTGAATAGAAATCATGTGTTTTCTTCCCTGACAGGGCTATGACCCTCTGGCTGCGTTCGTGCCTGACTTGTGGTGGCACCTTGTGCGGAATGGCGAGAGCCTTGGTTCCGGGGCGCTCGGAGTAACTGAACACATGGAACTGGCTGACGTCCAGACGTTCCATGAAATGATACGACTGCTCGAAACACTCGTCGGTCTCTCCTCTCATGCCCACTATGACATCGACCCCTATGAAACAGTCGGGGATCGCATCGTTGACGCGGTCTATCTTGCTGCGGAAGAAGTCTGTTGTGTATCGCCGGTGCATGAGTCTGAGGACCTCATCGGAACCACTCTGGAGCGGGATGTGGAAATGGGGCATGAACGCGCGGCTCCGTGCGCAGAAGTCTATGATCTCATCCGTGAGCAGGTTCGGCTCGATGCTTGAGATACGGTAGCGTTCGATGCCCTCGACCTCATCGAGACGTTGTAGGAGCTCTAAGAACGACTCGCCTGTGGTGCGGCCGAAATCGCCGGTGTTGACGCCGGTTATGACAATCTCCTTCCCACCTTCGGCGGCCACTTCGCGGGCTTCGTCGATGATTGACTCCACAGACCCGTTGCGGCTCCGTCCGCGGGCGTATGGGACTGTGCAATAGGTGCAGAAGTTGTCGCAACCGTCCTGTACCTTCAGGTAATAGCGAGTGCGGTCCCCTCGTGAGCATGCAGGGAAGAACGATGGTGATGATGCGGAGTGTGCGTCGGCGGTGTCGGCGCCGGAGCGTGAGCCAAGTCCCAGCGCTTCCTTGACGCGGGGGATGAACTCGTCCTTCTGCTGTGCTCCCACTATGAGACCGACCCCCGGTATGGCTCTGATATCCTCGGGCCGCATCTGGGCGTAACACCCGGTGACCGCGACGAAGGCTCCGGGGTTTTCCTTGATGACCCGATGGATGAGTTGGCGTCCTTTGCTGTTTGCCATCTCCGTGACGGTGCAGGTGTTGATGATGCACACGTCAGCGCGTTCGCCTCTCTGTGCGCGCCTGATGCCCGCCTCTTGCAACAGCAAGCCGAACGCCGAGGTCTCGGCGAAGTTCAGTTTGCAGCCCAGTGTGTAGTAAGCGGCTTTCAACACGGTCTTTCCGTAGGCAGATGAAATACCTCCTGGATTTCCTTCATGGCTTCTGCTGTCATCCCTTCTGGAGTGAAGCCCATGCTCTTGGCGCACATATAGATATTGGCGGCTTTGTTCAGCACGTCAATCTGGTCGAAAGCGTCCATCATGGTCTTCTCGACTGCGAACACGCCGTGTTTCTCCCATAGTACGACGTCATGGCTCCTGACCTGTTCCAGTGTGGCCTCAGCGAGACGCAGGCTGCCTGGCATGGCGTAAGGCACTATCCCGAGTCCTAATGGGGCAAAGGCCAGGGTCTCAGGAATCATGCTCCAGAGAGTCCGGGTGGTCTGTTCGTTGAGGAAACCGGAGTTATGGCTGAGGGCCACGAGTTCTATGGGGTGAGTATGCAGTGAGACCTTGTACTTGCTTCCGCTGCCTATAAGATAGTCGTGAATGCTTAGATGTGACGGCAGCTCGCTCGTTGGCAGCACTGCCTCGTCGGCGATTATCTCGTAGGTCGCGCAGTCCTCACATATCCGTATGATGCTGCCGTTCCTCATCGGATGCCGCGCGAGGTCGCGCATACGCTTGCCCGTGCCCTTGACGTAGAAGAAAGTCCCTCTGAGATGCGACAGCACCTCGCCGATTGGTCTGGCGGGTGCGATGGCAGGCAGGTTACGTATCTCGTCATCGACCACATCGGTGATGTTATAGGTCATGTTCCCACCGTTTCTCTCAGCCCAGCCTTTCTGCCAGAGATAGCCCGCTACCTCCGCGCATTCACTGATGACGGCTTTCAGCTCAGGGTGATATTCAAGTATTGTTGTCATAATCAATAATCATGATAAGGTGTGACTAATATGACACCTCATCGCCGTAACGTTCTTTGGTTATCTGATGGAGAGATTTCCCTCGCGTGTCAGGACATCCGATCACGCCTACGACCAGCGAGATCAGCAGCAGTCCGAGCATGCAGTATGCGGAGAGCACGAACCCCTCGCCGTTTTCCCCGTAGATATTTGCGAAGACGATGCTCCACACGGCCGAGAGTCCTCGCACGATGAAGAACATCAGTCCCTGGGCCCCTGCGCGGAACTTGGCAGGGAACAGTTCTGAGCCCCATAGCGCATAGAATATCTGTACGGAGATTCCACCCTCGATTCCCCAGAGGATGGCGAACGTCCAGAGGCCTGTCTGTCCGTTGACTCCTATCCCGACAATCATGACCCATGCGCTTATGGCAAACAGCAGTCCGATGATATACAGCAGCCTGTGGCTCGTGCGGTCGATGATGAGCGATATGAGGAATGTGGTGGCTACGATGATGGCCCACTGTATGCAGTTCATCCAGTTTGAGGTCTCGTTGTCAACACCGCCCGCCGTCTCATAGATATGAGGCTGGAAGAACCCCATGACAGAGGCTACGAGGTTCCATGTGAGGTAGATGGTGGCAAGATAGCATACGGTCTTGAATGCCGTCTTGTTGGAGAACAGCACGCCGATATCGTGCAGCAGTCCCTTGTCGGCTGCCCCGGCTTCCTGGCTGACTGATTTCCATTCGTTGCTCTCTTCGAGAGTGCGCTGTATGCTCCATGCTATGAATGCCACGATGAACAGTGACAGGAAGACCATCCTTGAGCTGAACACATTGACGGCGTTCTGTGGCGCATCAGCACCGATGACAGCCTGGCTTATGGCCTCGACCCATCCGAACAGGTCGCCATTCGGGGCGAACAACATGCCGAGAAGCAGGATGATCATCGGTCCGAATCCCCACGACATCTGTGAGATGCAAATGTTGCGTCCCCGATTGCTGATGTCGGAGTTCTCGGAGATATACGTCCATGAGGCAGGTACTCCGATTCCCACGGAAATACCGGTGACAAGGAATCCGGCAAACAGCATGGTGAAGTTGACCGAGCACATGATGAGCAGTACTCCCATCATATAGACGATGAGGTTGTATGTGTAGATGAACTTCCTGCCGTATCTGTCGGCGAGGAAGCCTCCGATTATGGCGCCGATTGCGGCTCCGAGACAGTTGGCGCTGATGAAGTTCAGCCAGCCGAGGTGTTGCTCGGTGAGGTTCAGGTATCTCTGCCATAGTGACAGTCCGCTAGCGCCAGCCACGATGGCTCCAGCGTCGAGGTAGTTATTGAGAGACACTGCGATGGTGCTCTTCAGGTTTCCGTGTCCGTTTCCCATATCAGCGTTTGCTTATCACGGTTGTCTCGTATTGTTCTATCTCATGTATGAAGTCTTGCCCGACAGGCACGTCGTTCCTCAGGCAGAACTCGTCGTACACCGCCTGCCAAGGCATGGCCTTCTGCTCCTCGAGCAGTGCGAGCACCTTGTAGCCTTCGCCGGCGATCTCAAGGCGCGAGATTTCCTGACGAGGTTCGAGCAGCGCGCGCAACATGCATTTCTGGGCTGAGCGTGAGCCGATGACGTATGCTCCGATGCGATTGATCGAGCCGTCGAAGAAGTCGAGTCCGTAGTGGACTCTCTCAAGAGCATCGGCACGTACTATCTCGGAGAACAGTTCCTGAGTAGGGTCATCCATTATGGTGACATGGTCGGAGTCCCAACGTACCGGGCGGCTGACATGGAGCATCAGTTCTGGTACGAACTGCAGAACGGCGCTGACCTTGTCAGCAGGGCTCTCGGTCGGATGGTAATGACCTGTGTCGATGGTCAGTATCTTGTTGTTCCTCGCTGCATAGGCAGTGTAGAAGTCATGGCTTCCCACAGTGAAGCTCTCAAGGCCGATGCCGAAGACCTTGCCCTCGATGGAGTCCTTCATCATCGGCTGCTGTTTGGCGAATATCTCGTCAAGGCTCTCTTTGAGCAGGCGGCGATAGAGGTAGTGGTTGACACTCGCGTCCTTGCATCCGTCGTGGACCCAGAGGTTCATGATGCAAGCGTCGCCCTGTGCCTCGCCTATAGCGTTGGCAATGTCACGGCATCGTTTGGTGTGCTCAATCCAGAAATCACGTATGCCTTTGTCGGGGTTGGACAATGAGAGGTTGCCGCTCTTGGGATGGGAGAAACTCGTGGAGTTGAAGTCCAGTTTGGTGTCGTTCTCCTTCGCCCATTCAATCCAGGTCTGGAAATAACTGGCGTCCACCTCGTCGCGGTCAACTACCTTACCCTGGAAATCACCGTAGATCTCGTGGAGGTTCAGACGGTGAGTGCCGGGAATCAGAGATTTGGCCTTGAGGATGTCCATGCGCAGCTCGTCTATGTCGCGGGCTTTTCCCGGGTGGTCGCCGGTGCTTTGTATTCCTCCGCTCAAGGCTCCGGCCTGGGTCTCGAAGCCAGTTACGTCGTCAGCCTGCCAACAATGCATGCTGAGATGGAAATCCTGAAGCTTATCGAGTACATGCTCGGTGTCGATGTCGTTTTCCGCGAAACGCTCTTTCGCGATGGCGTAAGCCTGATGAATGTTCTGTTGTCTCATGTTCTATAGGTTAATAAATCGTTCGTAGGCCTCGTCCCAGTCCACTGATGGAGCAGGAGCGTAGTTCTTCATCTCAATTGACGACGCGATGATGCGCCTTGTCTCGAATCTGTCGCCCACCACGCCTGCGGCTCTTGCCTGGAGCATGATGTTGCCTAACGCAGTGCCTTCGACCGGACCGGTGATGACAGTCATTCCGAGAGAGTCGGCAGTCATCTGCATGAGATGCTGGTTGTATGTTCCGCCACCAATGACGTGCAGGCGGTCGATTGGGAAAGGGGCGATGTCCCTCAGACACTCCATGACCTGCCTATATCTCAGTGCAAGGCTCTCGAGTATGCAGCGTGTGATCTCGCTGTATGTCTGAGGTATGTACTGGCCTGTCTTTCCGCAGAAGTCCCGGATTGCCGTCACCATGTTGTCGGGATTGGCGAACGACGGGTCGTCCGGGTTGATGAAGCATCTGAATGGTTCGGCCTTCATCGCGTCGCTGTTGATCTGGTTGATGTCTTCCGGAGCATCAGTCCATTCCTTCCGGCAACGTTCCAGGAGCCATAGTCCGCAGATGTTCTTCAGGAAGCGGGTAGTCCCGTCGATTCCTCCCTCGTTGGTGAAGTTGTACGCGAAACTCTTCTGGTTGATGATTGCCTCCTCGACTTCTATTCCGAGCAATGACCATGTGCCGCAAGAGAGGTATGCGAAGTGGCTGTCGGCAGCGGGCACGGCCGAGACCGCGGATGCTGTGTCGTGGCCTGCCACGGCGATGACAGGTACCGGACCGAGTCCGGTGAGTCTCCGGACGTTTTCCGAAAGCACCCCGACTTGCTCAGCAGGTTGGATATACCTGCCGAACTGAGTCTCGCTGAGTCCTAAGACATCGGTCAGGTCGGTGTCGATTCTCTTTGTCCGTGGGTTGAGCAACTGGCTGGTCGAGAGTATGGTGTATTCACAGACAGCCTCGCCCGTCAGCATGTACGTCAGCGCGTCTGGCATGAAGAGGAACTTCTCAGCGTTCTCGAAGGCACTGTCATGCAACTCCTTCTGTGCGAACAGCTGGAAGAGCGAGTTGAAATTCATGAACTGGATGCCGGTCTTCTCATAGACCGTCTCCTTCGGTATGATGCCGAAGTAGCGTTCCTTCACACCTTCGGTGTATGTGTCCCTGTATGAGTGAGGGTTCGCGAGAGGCCGGCCGTCTTTTCCGATGCAGACGAAGTCAACTCCCCAGGTGTCGATGCCGATGCTCGAGATTCCGATACCTTCATCGGCGCAGAGTCTCAGACCCTTTATTATTTCGTCATAGAGGTGGAGGAGGTCCCAGAAGCAATGCCCATCATACTCGATGATAGGGTTGCGGAAACGGGTGAGCTCACGTTGCTCGAGTCTTCCGTCCGCGAGGCTTCCCAATATCGTCCTGCCACTGGTGGCTCCTAAATCGACGGCGAAAAAATTCATAATAGTTAGTGCTGTTTGGAAGAGGTGAGAACCACCTACGTCTCAGTGGTGAAGACTTCGGGTTTTCTCATTCACCAGGAGTCGTTGACTCACCTAAAGGTAGGTTCTATAAATTCACCGAATAATACAAATTTATCAAACATGGGTGACATAATTC
>JAKSJE010000006.1 GCA_024398405.1 Bacteroidaceae bacterium | reverse complement strand
GCCCACCCGACCCTCAGCGAGGTGATTCTCTCCGCCGTATAGCCCCTGTGCTCCCCGGTTCTCCGGGGAGTCCTACCACCCTGCAACACGGCTTAACCCACAGCCCCTGCCATCACTCATGGCAGGGGCTGTGCGTTTATGTGCCTTCGTCAGCGGAAGGACCGGCACCTGGCAACGCTCCGCCTACCACCAGACACGGCTCACGAACTCAACAAACACCGCACTACATCATGGTGGCATTAACAATGATCACTATGAAACATTACTAACCTTCACTATGAAACATTACTAACCTTTCACCTGTAACATTACTAACCTTTCACCCGAAACATTACTAACCTTCCTTAGTGAACATCACTACCTTCATGAGCGTTGCTCCGTAATCTTGCGAGCAGGATACGCATGACATGGCAGTGGCCGGTCTGTCAGTGGCGCAGAAGTGAGATGGTTGACGTGAGTTTGCCGAACTTGGCGCGCTTGACCGCGGAGCCTTTGAAGAGCGCGCGGTAGCGTTCGGGGGTGAGCGTGTTCCAGTCGTCCTTGGTCATTGACAGGAACAAGGGCGATGGCCGGAACTCCTCGGTGTCGGTCGGCGTGGCGAACCAGTTGTGTGGGCATACGAGCTGGCAGCGGTCGCAGCCGTAGATGTAGGGCGTTCTCCCCTGGCGCTCCTGCCGTGTGGCTGTGGTGTCGCCGCCAGTGTCCTCCACGACCTCATGGCGTGGCAGTGTGGCCTCGTCCTTCTTCTCTATAGTCTGGTAGGACCAGCAGTCCTCAGCCTTGAACACAGGTGCGGCGAGACACGGACAGGCGTCGGTGCAGCGGTGGCAGTCGCCGCATTGCGACGGCATTGGTGTGTCGGCTTCGAGGAGGAGGTCGGTAAGTATCTCCCCGAGCACGACGAAACTGCCCTTGCCCGGGATGATGAGGTTGTGGTTGCGGCCTATCCACCCCAGTCCCGCCTTCCATGCCCAGTAGCGTTCGAGGAGCGGTGCGGTGTCGGTGCAGACGCGCGGTGGGATGGTGGTAGCTGTGCGGAGCCGCGCCGCCGTCTCCATGACGAAGGCGGCAAGCAGACGTAGGCGCGACCTCATCACGTCGTGGTAGTCCTTGCCGTAGGCGTAGTATGCGAACTGGTAGGTGTCGGCGGGGAGCCTGCTCTCGGGGAAGTAGTTGAGTGCGACTGCGATGACGCTCCTCGTGCCGGGGTACATGGTGCGCGGGTCGAGCCGCTGGGGCTGGTGGTCGGCCATGTACGTCATGGCGGCATTGCCCCCTTGGCTGAGCCATGAGCGGAAATAGGTGCTGTCGGCGCGGGCTACCTCGTCGGCGCGGGCTACCCCGCAAGCGGAAAAGCCGAGGCGCAGGGCTTCGGCTTTGATGTGCTGGGTTATGGTTTGCTGTGTCATGGCGTGGGGTGTGGGGGAGGGGGGTGCCGGGTGTGCCGGGGGTTCCGGGGGTTCCGGGGATTCCGGCTATTCCGGGGATTCCGGCTATTCCGGGAGTGCCGGATTTGCCGGATTTGCCGGAATGGCCGGACACTATGCGCCGGCCTACTTCAGGCTCCGGCCTACTTCAGGTGGCGGCTTCGGGGCTGGTCGGCGGCGAAGACGCGGAACTCGTAGCCTTGGTCGCTGAGCCAGCGGAGAGAGAGGGGAAGGGCGGTCCTGAGCTTGTCGATGCTCTTCAGCGAGTCGTGGAACGTGATGATGCTGCCGTTGCGGGCGTAGCGCCTGACGTTGGTGTAGATGTCGTCGGCTGTGAGAAGCATGCTGTAGTCGCGTGTCACGAGGTCCCACATGATGATGGTGTATTTTTTGCGGAGCCGCATGTACTGTGCCCAGCGCATCCATCCGCGTGGCGGACGGAAGAGGTGTGAGCATATCAGGGCATCAGCCTTGTGGGTGTTGTCGAGGTAGTTGCGGCTCGTCCAGCGGATTCCGCCGATGTGGTTGTAGGTGTGGTTTCCGAGACGGTGTCCGCGCCGCTCGACCTCGTCCTTGAGGGCCGGGTATTTCCTGACGTTGTCGCCGACCATGAAGAAGGTGGCTTTCGCGCCGTATTCGTCGAGTATGTCGAGTATGATTGGCGTGGCCTCGGGTATGGGACCATCATCGAAGGTCAGATAGACTGCCTTCTGATGAGGGTCCATACGCCAGATCGCACTGGGGTAGAGCCACCTGAGCCACTTGCTGGGTTGTTCGATGAACATCAGTCGAGTCGGAATCCCGCTGCCTCAGCCCTTGGCAGGAACGCCGCGTAGAGGGTGTTGACCTCGTCGGACAGGGTCTTTGCCTTCGACACCTCGCCTAACGACTCGTAGGTTTCGAGTATCGCGGCCAGTGAGCTGATCTCAGAGAGACAGTAGCGGCACACACCCGAGAACTTGTAGTCAGGGAGACTCATGTACCATGTGATGTATTCCTTGCACTTCCTCTCGATGTCGGAGAGCACCTTCATGCCCTTGTCCTTCTGTCCGCACTTGACGTATGCCGTGGCGATAGTGAGAGAGCCGTTATCGACGTCGTAAGGGACGTTGTAGGCCGGTATCTCCTCCTCGCACTTCTGCACGGCCTTGAGAGCCAGTTCCTTGTTGCCTTCCTCGAGGAGTGCGTCGATGAGCACGCTGAACCAGCGGCGGTGGGTGAAGCACATGCGCTGGGTGGTCTCGTCGATGTAGAGCCCCTCCTGCTTGAGGTTGCCGTAGCGGTATTTGTTCATCATGTTGTCGTACATCTTCTTGCTGTCGCAGACGGTGCTCTGCCGTGCGTTCGCCTCGATGGTGAACGGTGTGATGCGCCATGCGATGCCTTCCTGGATGAAGTGCTTGAAGAGTTGGCCGTAGTTGTCGGGTCCCACCGTGGTTGACATGTACAGAGGGCGTGAGAAATTGCTCTCGGCGATCATCTCGAGCATCATGATGAATGACTTGTAGATGTGTGAGCGGTCGGTGAGGTCGATATCCATTCGGTCAGGAATGGTGTCGCCGTAGATCATCATGCCGGACTTCCTGACAGCCTCCTTGTCAACGGTGACGTGTAGCATGTCGGACGGCAGGGCCGCTGGCAGACGGCCAACGAGTTCCTTGTACTCCTCAGGGATATCCTCCTTCAGCACGAACTTATGTATTGCGGTGTGGAGCTCGTATGGGTCCTCGCCCCAGATGGCTTTCGCCATTTCCGGCGACTCGCTGTAGAGCTGGTCGATGAGGTCGTTCATCTTTATGTATGAGCCGCCGAGCGAGATGTCGGGATTGACGTCGATGCTCTCGTGCTGTCCGGTGGTGTATTGCAGTCGTCTCCAGTTGATAGGCAGTGGTGTTGACTGACCTTCGCCGCTGAACGCCGGCCGTTTCATCTGGTCGATGTACCAGTCGGTCTGGAGATATGAGAGGTTGCACACCCTCACGTCGGTGCGCTTGCCCTCGGTGTCCTCGTTGTACCAGAGCGGGAAGGTGTCGTTGTCGCCGTTGGTGAAGATGACTCCGTTGTGCGGTATCGTCTCGAGGTAGTTCATGCCGAAGTCGCGGCACACGTAGCGTCCGCTGCGGTCGTGGTCGTCCCATGTCTGGCTGACCATCTGTAGCGGTATGGCGAGAGCCGGAATGACGGATACTGACGCCGCGAGGAGCGACGCCGCCTTCTTGTTCCTGAAGACTCTGAGGAGCCAGTCGTAGATGGCAGCCACTCCGAGTCCGCACCAGATGGCGAAGGCGTAGAACGAGCCCGCGTAGGCGTAGTCGCGCTCACGAGGCTGGTCAGGCACTTGGTTGAGGTAGATGACGATGGCGATGCCGGTCATGAAGAAGAGGAAGAAGACGACCCAGAACTGCTGGATGCCCCTGCGCCCCTTGAATGCCTGCCAGAAGAAGCCGATGAGTCCGATGAGGAGCGGGAGACAGTAGAACACGTTATGCCCCTTGTTGTTCCTGAGGTCGGACGGCAGCAGCGACTGGTTGCCGAGACGGGCGTTGTCGAGGATGCTGATGCCGGTAATCCAGTTGCCCCACTCCCATCCGTTGTTGCCCTGGATGTCGTTCTGACGGCCGGCGAAGTTCCACATGAAGTAACGCCAGTACATGAAGTTCAGCTGATAGGAGAAGAAGTAGCGTAGGTTGTCGCCCATGGTCGGTATGGTGACGGTCTGAGGCTCCTGCCCCGGAATCTGGTATGAGACGGTCTTGCCCTTGACGTCGCCGAGCCACATCTTGTAGCTGGCGGCCTTGCCGTCGTCGTAGATGCGAGGGAAGAGCATGCATTGGTTGGCGGGATAGACGTAGTCGAACTTCTCGCGAACCTTTATATACTCGTCCTTCTCGTCAGGACTGGCCTTCTCCTTGCGCTGGTAGATAGGGGCGCCTTTCTTCGTCTCGTACATGAGACGCTTGTTCGCCTTGTCTTCGACGACGTTGATCTGTGACGCGTAGGTCGGTCCCCAGAAGAGTGGACGGTCGCCGTATTGCTCGCGCCCGAGGTACTCGTTGAGGGTGAACACGTCCTCCGGACTGTTCTGGTCCATCGGTGGGTTGGCGGTGGAACGGATGACGATCACCGCATAGCACGAATAGCCGATGAACATCAGCGCCATGCAGAGCACGGTGGTGTTCAGCACTCGCTGGGTGGCTTTGTTGGTGAGGAAGAGCAGCGCGGCGATGACCGCGAGTATCAGGATGCCTATCAGTACGCAACTGGTGCCGTAGCCATAGAACGGTATGCCTAAGAGGGCGACGCTGGCGATGAACGCCATGTTCATGCGTTTGCGACTCGTGCCTTTCTCCGTCTCGTAAATCGCCCAGACGAGTGTGGCCATCAGGAGCGCGAGATAGATGTAAAGGCCGGTGTTGTACGGCATGCTGAGCTCGTTGACGAACAACAACTCGAACCAGCCCGCCACCTTGCCTATGCCGGGCACCACGCCGTAGAGCACCGCGGCCACGATGACCACGGACACGCCGAGCGCAAGCATGGAGCCCTTGAGGTCAGGGTTCTTGGCACGCTTGTAGTAATAGACCAGCACCATGGCGGGGATGCAGAGGAGGTTGAGCAGGTGTACTCCGACCGAGAGACCGACCAAGTAGGCGATGAGGATGAGCCACTTGTCGCTCCCTTCGCTGTCGGCACGGCTCTCCCACTTGAGGATGAGCCAGAACACGAGGGCTGTGAGGAAGGAACTGAAGGCATAGACCTCACCTTCGACGGCACTGAACCAGAACGTGTCGCTCCATGTGTAGATGAGAGCGCCACCGACACCGGCGGCCATGGTCGCGATGATCTCACCCGTGGACATCTCCTTGCCGTCGCTGACGATGAGACGTCTCGTCAGGTGTGTCACACTCCAGAAGAGGAAGAGGATACATCCGGCACTGAGCAAGGCGGACATGATGTTGACCATCATGGCGACCTGCGACGGATCACTGGCGAAATGGGAGAAAAGATTGCCGAGGAGCATGAAGAAAGGTGCTCCAGGTGGGTGGCCGACTTCCAGCTTGGCTGCTGTGGTGATAAACTCCGGGCAGTCCCAGAAACTCGCTGTAGGCTCTATCGTGCTGCAGTAAGTGAATGCAGCGACGGCGAATACAAGCCAGCCTACGACATCATTTACAATCTTGTAAGTCTTCATATATCTCTTTGAAAACGTTGTAATCCGTGCAAACGAATTGCAAAAGTAGTGAAAAGTGAGAACAATACCAAATTTATCATATAGAATTTTGCCGATAGGAAACAAATGACTACCTTCGCGACATAAACAGCATAAAACAGATTCGTATGAAGGTGAACATCCTCCTGGGCTTGTTGTCATTGACGACACTGCTCTCACATGCCCAGAACCCGGTCGAAGTGAAGCCCGACTTCGTGGTCAGGGACGGCAAGGCGACCTTGGTCTTTGATGCCACTATAGAGAGAGGTTGGCATGTGTATTCGGTGGAGGTGGTGGAGAACGGACCCACTCCGGCCTCGCTGACCGTCGAGAGGATGGAGGGACTAAGACCCATAGGCGGTCTGAAGGCTGCTCCACGGGCGGTGAGGCATTATGAGGATATGTTCGGGACCGAGGTGTATTATCATGAGGACAAGGTGACGTTCACGCAGGATTATGAAGTCACCGGCGAGGAGTGCGTCATAGAAGGCTTCCTCGAATATGGTGCGTGCAATGACGTGAGCTGCATACCTCCGACAAGCGTGGAGTTCGGGTTCAGGAGGAAGGTGGAACCGGCAATTCCGGGTAGTCCGGCAAATCCGGCAATTCCGGGGAGTCCGGGTAGTCCGGCAAATCCGGCCATTCCGGGTAGTCCGGCAATTCCGGCAAATCCGGGTAGTCCGGCAAATCCGGCAATTCCGGGGGAGCCGGCCAATACGGCAAGACCGGACAGCTTGGGGGCTGCGTCCGCACTTTGGGCACCGGTCAAGGTGGTCACTTATGAGGAACTGGTAAAGCGCTCAAAGCAGGATAGTGATGTTAACAAAACCGACGATGTTAACGGTGAAAACAGTCAGTCGCCATGGCATATTTTCCTTCTCGGACTGTTGGGCGGACTCGTGGCTCTGGTCACGCCTTGCGTCTGGCCGATAATACCTATGACAGTCAGTTATTTCCTCAAGAATGCCAAGGCTGGTCCTGAGGGACGAAGAAAGGGGGTGAAGGACGCCATTATCTACGGCATCTCAATTATCGTCATCTATCTCGTCTTAGGATTGATAGTCACTGCGGTCTTCGGTGCTAACGCACTCAATGCGTTATCGACGAACGCGGTGTTCAATATCTTCTTTTTCCTGTTGTTGGTGTTCTTCGCCTTGTCATTCTTCGGCTTCTTCGAGATTACCCTGCCTTCTTCGTGGAGTACCAAGGTGGACAAGAAGGCGGATGATGTCGGTGGATTCCTCGGCATCTTCCTCATGGCATTCACGCTGACGTTGGTCAGTTTCTCATGCACCGGTCCGATAATCGGCTTCCTGCTTGTGGAGGTCTCGTCCATGAGCCGGATTCTCGGTCCCGCCATCGGCATGTTCGGTTTCGCCCTTGCCCTCGCCCTGCCTTTCGCCTTGTTCGCGATGTTCCCCGGCTGGCTCAGGCAGATGCCCAAGAGTGGCAACTGGATGAATACCGTCAAGGTGGTGCTCGCGTTCATAGAACTCTTCTTCGCCCTCAAATTCCTGAGCGTGGCAGACATGGCGTACCAGTGGCACATCCTCGACAGGGAAGTGTTCCTGATTATATGGATCCTGATTGCTTTGGCACTTAGTTTGTACCTCGTCGGAGTGTATCATTTCCCGAACGAGGAGCGAGTCAGGAAGGTGCATTGGGTAAGGTGGGTGCTGGGCATTTGCTCGTTCGCCTTCGCCCTGTATATGATACCGGGACTGTGGGGCAACAACCTGAAGGCGATCAGTGCGTTCACCCCACCGATGAGTACCCAGCATTGGAGGTTAGTTGACAATGAGGTGAAGCCACAATTCCATGACTATGAGGAAGGAATGGCTTATGCCAAGACTGTCGGGAAACCGGTGCTCATAGACTTCACGGGCTATGGCTGCGTCAACTGCCGTAAGATGGAGGCGACGGTCTGGACCGACCCCGACGTGCAGGAACGACTGACTGGCCAATTCGTGCTGATACAGTTGTTCGTCGATGACAAGACACCACTTGACGAGACAGTGGTACTCGGCGACGGCAGAAAACTACGGACGGTAGGGGACAAGTGGAGCTACCTGCAAAGCAGCAAGTTCGGCGCTCAGACACAACCGTTCTACGTGATACTCGATCACGAAGGCCGCGTCATGGACGGAAGCTACTCGTTCGACGAGGAACCGCTGCACTTCCTCAGATTCCTCAATGACGGGCTGAACTCGTTCTATCCAAGCACGGACGAAGGACATTGAAGGAGACCCGCCGCCACAGTCATATCCGCCGGCTCCGTAAGGCACCGACCTCGCGACAGGGCGGACCCGCAGACGGCGACGGCAAACCAGACTATCAGTTATTCACAATAAACCAAATCAATTATGGCAAACGAAAACCAAAACCAGTTACAAATTGAACTGAAACCTGAGGTCGCTCAGGGTGTGTATTCCAATTTCGCGGTCGTGGCGAACACCAAGACCGAGTTCGTACTTGACCTCGTCGCCGTGCTTCCAGGCCTGCCAAAGGCAAACGTGCAGTCGCGTGTCATCATGGCACCTGAACATGCGAAACGCCTCATGCTCGCTCTCACGGAGAGGGTGCGCGGCTATGAGCAGCAGTTCGGAACCATCGACCTGCAGCAACAGCCTCCGAAAGGCAACACAATCGCACCGTTTGGCATGCCACACGGTGACGCGTGACCTCTCCGATAGTTAAACTTTCTTAAATCTTGCCCTTTTTGGTCGTGTTTGGACCCGAAAGGGCAATTTTTTCTTTAATATATAATGTGTATGTCATTAGTTTTTTGTAACTTTGCACCGCTTTTTTGCACGTACCACTCGAAACAACAGTTTTCTGGGTGGCATTAGCGTGCGCCACACAGTTGGCGAAAGGGCACTTGCGGAGTCGTCGTGACAGCTTGACAACGTGAGAATTGAAGTAGTTTTTTCTTATAACAACAATAACTTAAAACAAACAAACAATGCCTACAATTCAACAATTAGTTCGCAAAGGCAGAAGGGTCTTGGTTGACAAGAGCAAGTCACCGGCACTGGATTCATGTCCACAGCGTCGCGGTGTTTGCGTCCGTGTTTACACAACGACTCCAAAGAAGCCTAATTCAGCGATGCGTAAGGTCGCTCGTGTTCGTCTGACAAACAAGAAGGAGGTGAACTCCTACATTCCGGGCGAAGGTCACAATCTTCAGGAGCACTCAATCGTGCTGGTTCGCGGTGGTCGTGTGAAGGACCTCCCGGGTGTACGTTACCACATCATCCGCGGCGCGCTCGACACAGCCGGCGTGGAAAGCCGCACACAGCGTCGCTCGAAATACGGAGCCAAGCGTCCTAAGGCCAAGAAGTAAGATGGCGTGGGGTCGTGGGCATGCGACCCGCGACCCGGCCAACAGGGAAATATCAGATGGTTGAGTAAATCCCAACAGTGGGGTTGAAGACCGGTAAAACAAACAACAACCAGTTAATTCAAACAAAAATGAGAAAAGCTAAACCAAAAAAGCATGTCATCCTGCCTGATCCGGTGTATGGTGAGGTAAAGGTAACAAAGTTCGTCAACAACCTCATGTATGACGGAAAGAAGAGTATCGCCTATTCAATCTTCTACAACGCGCTGACCATCGTCCAGAACAAGATGAAGGATGCTGAGCAGGCTCCGTTGGAGATTTGGAAGAAAGCCCTCGACAACATCACTCCGCAGGTGGAGGTGAAGTCCCGTCGTATCGGCGGCGCCACGTTCCAGGTGCCGACTGAGATACGCGCAGACCGCAAGGAGGCTATTTCAATGAAGAACATGATTCTCTACGCACGCAAGCGCTCGGGCAAGAACATGGCAGAGAAACTGTCGGCCGAGATCATGGACGCATTCAACCAGCAGGGTGGCGCATACAAGAGAAAAGAGGATATGCACCGCATGGCAGAGGCCAACCGCGCGTTCGCACACTTCAGGTTCTAAACTCGCGTGTGTGCGCATATATATAATAAGGTAAGATTGTATAAAGGATAAAATGGCAAAGAGAGATTTGCACTTGACGCGTAACATCGGCATCATGGCCCATATCGACGCAGGAAAGACAACCACCTCCGAACGAATCCTGTTCTATACAGGACTGACACACAAAATCGGAGAGGTTCACGACGGTGCCGCTACCATGGACTGGATGGCTCAGGAACAAGAACGCGGCATAACGATAACATCAGCGGCTACGACTACTTTCTGGCAGTGGGGCGGTGACAAGTTCAAGATCAACCTGATCGACACTCCTGGACACGTCGATTTCACCGCAGAAGTGGAACGTTCGCTGAGAATCCTTGACGGAGCCGTTGCCGCATACTGTGCTGTAGGTGGCGTTCAGCCACAGAGCGAGACTGTATGGCGTCAAGCAGATAAGTATAATGTGCCACGTATCGGTTACGTGAACAAAATGGACCGCTCGGGCGCCAACTTCTTCGAAGTGGTGCGCCAGATGAAGGAGATGCTCGGGGCTAATCCGTGCCCTGTCGTGATACCTATCGGGGCTGAGGAACACTTTAAGGGGGTCGTTGACCTCATCAAGATGAAGGCCGTCGTATGGCATGACGAAAGCATGGGCGCTGATTACAGTGAGGAGGAGATACCGGCTGACCTCGTGGAGGAAGCCCAGGAATGGAGAGGCCGACTGCTCGAGACCGCCGCCTCGTTCGATGACAACCTGATGGAGAAGTTCTTCGATGACCCGGACTCACTGACACCAGAGGAGATAATCGCCGCAATCAGGAAGGGTACGGTCGCTATGGAGGTCACTCCAATGCTATGCGGCTCTTCGTTCAAGAACAAGGGTGTCCAGACATTGCTGGACTATGTGTGCGCATTCCTTCCTTCTCCACTCGACAATCCTGTGGTGACAGGCAACGAGCCGAAGACAAAGGAGGAGACCGAACGCAAAGCCGATGAGGATGACAAGACTTCCGCTCTCGCGTTCAAAATCGCAACTGACCCGTATGTGGGTCGTCTGACGTTCATCCGTGTGTACTCCGGAAAGGTGGTGGCAGGCTCATACGTTTACAATAGCCGCTCAGGAAAGAAGGAGAGAATCTCACGACTGTTCCAGATGCACTCGAACCACCAGAATCCTGTCGAGGAGATTTGCGCGGGTGACATAGGAGCGGTGGTCGGACTGAAAGACATCCACACCGGTGACACTCTCTGTGACGAGGACGCTCCGATAGTACTCGAATCCATGGACTTCCCGGATCCTGTGATAGGTATCGCAGTGGAGCCGAAGACCCAGAAAGACCTCGACAAACTGTCGGTCGGCCTGGCAAAATTAGCGGAGGAAGACCCTACCTTCACGGTACGTACAGACGAGCAGAGTGGGCAGACCGTCATATCCGGCATGGGTGAGCTTCACCTTGACATCATCATCGACCGTCTCAAGCGAGAGTTCAAGGTCGAATGTAACCAGGGCAAGCCACAGGTCAACTACAAGGAGGCCATCACCAGTACCGTCAATCTTCGTGAGGTCTATAAGAAACAGTCTGGTGGACGTGGTAAGTTCGCGGACATCATCGTGGAAGTCGGTCCAAAGGACGAGGACTTCGAAGGCACCGGACTCCAGTTCGTCGATGAGGTGAAGGGTGGTAACATCCCGAAGGAATTCATACCTTCAGTCCAGAAGGGCTTCACCAGCGCGATGCAGAACGGAGTCCTCGGAGGTTTCCCAATGGACAGCATGAAAGTCCGTCTCGTGGATGGCTCATTCCATCCAGTTGACTCAGACCAGCTGTCGTATGAGATCTGCGCACTTCAGGCTTACAAGCACGCATGCGCACAGGCCAAGCCGGTGCTGATGGAACCCATCATGAAACTGGAGGTCGTAACTCCGGAAGAGAATATGGGTGACGTGATCGGCGACCTCAACAAGAGGAGAGGACAGGTGGAAGGCATGGACACAAGCCGCTCGGGAGCGCGCATAGTCAAGGCAATGGTGCCACTGTCGGAGATGTTCGGATATGTGACCGCACTCCGTACCATCACCTCCGGACGTGCAACCTCGACCATGACGTACGACCACCACGCACCAGTGTCAAGCAGCATCGCGAAGACCGTGCTGCAGGAAGTCGGCGGAAGGGTTGACTTGGTATGATGAAGAGATAACGTCCTCCGTTTAGTGAATGACTCTTAAGCGGGGACACTTTAATAACAATTCAATAACAAAACAAAAGACGATGAGTCAAAAGATCAGAATCAAACTGAAATCTTACGATCACAACCTCGTTGACAAGTCAGCAGAGAAAATCGTAAAGACAGTGAAGGCAACGGACGCCCAAGTGAGCGGTCCTATCCCATTGCCAACACACAAGCGTATCTTCACCGTAAACAGAAGTACGTTCGTAAACAAAAAATCTCGTGAGCAGTTCGAGCTCAACACCTACAAGCGTCTCATTGACATCTTCAACGCGACACCGAAAACGATTGACTCGTTGATGAAGCTTGAGCTCCCAAGTGGCGTGGAAGTCGAGATTAAGGTATAGTAGGAAAGAAACGGTCTTGAACACCTTTTCCAATGTGAGGCGCGAGAGACCACAGTAGTTAATTATCATAAACAAGTAGAAATGCCAGGATTATTAGGAAAGAAAATCGGAATGACATCCGTTTTCAGTGCTGATGGTAAGAATCTTCCATGCACTGTTATCGAAGTAGGTCCTTGTGTTGTAACTCAAGTCAAGACTGTCGAGAAAGATGGTTACGCAGCTGTTCAGGTCGGCTTCCAGGAAGCCAAGGAGAAGAACACTACCAAGCCAATGAAAGGACATTTTGACAAGGCAGGTACAACTCCAAAGAGACACTTGGCCGAGTTCACTTATGAAGAGGAACACAACCTCGGTGACGTGATCACCGTGGAACTCTTCAACGACGCATCCTTCGTGGATGTAACGGGAATCTCTAAAGGTAAGGGTTTCCAAGGCGTCATGAAGCGTCACGGATTCGGTGGTGTAGGACAGTCAACTCACGGTCAGGACGACCGCGCCCGCAAACCGGGTTCAATCGGTGCTTGTGCAACTCCTTCACGTGTTTTCAAAAACCTGAAGATGGGTGGCCAGATGGGCAACGAGCAGGTAACCACACACAACCTGCAGGTGATTAAGGTTATCCCTGAACACAATCTCCTCCTCGTCAAGGGATCTGTGCCAGGTAGTAAGGGTTCAATCATAACAGTTAGGAAGTAATGGAAGTTTCAGTTTTAAACATTAAAGGTCAAGAGACTGGCAAGAAGGTCGAATTGAATGACTCTATCTTCGGAATTGAACCTAACGACCATGTCGTCTATCTTGCAGTAAAGCAGTACCTCGCCGCACAGCGTCAGGGTACTCACAAATCAAAGGAAAGAAGTGAAATCGCTGGTTCCACTCGTAAACTGATCCGTCAGAAGGGTGGCGGCGGCGCTCGCCGTGGCGATATCAAGTCTCCAGTGCTCAGAGGCGGTGGCAGAGTGTTCGGCCCGCGTCCTCGTGACTATTGGTTCAAACTCAACAAGAAGGTCAAGGACCTCGCACGTAGGAGCGCCCTCTCATACAAGGCTCAGCAGAACGCTGTCATAGTAGTGGAGGACTTCCAGATGGACGCTCCTAAGACCAAGGCTTTCGTTGAGATACAGAATGCTCTCAATATAGTTGGTAAGAAACTCCTCTTCGTCCTCGCTGAGAACGATAAGAACGTTTATCTCTCAGCACGCAACATCCAGAAGGTGCAGGTTATTGGCGCTTCGGCTCTTAACACTTACTGTGTGATGAACGCCAACGTACTTGTGCTCACAGAGGGCGCCGTTAAGGCAATCGAGGCTAATCTCATTAAACAATAAGGAGGTACAATATGGCATATATCATCAAACCGTTGGTAACTGAGAAGATGACAAACCTCTCAGAAAAGGAGAACAACAAGTTTGGCTTCATTGTAAATCCGAAAGCCAACAAGATTGAACTCAAAAAAGAGATAGAAGCAAAATATAACGTAAACGTAGTTGCCATCAATACCATGCGCTACGCTGGCAAGAGTAAGCAGCGTTACACCAGGGCCGGTATCATCAAGGGTAGGACTGACGCTTTCAAGAAGTGCGTAGTCACCCTCAAGGAAGGCGAAACTATTGATTTCTTTAGTAACATTTAATAACAAAATGGGTATTCGTAAATTCAGACCAATCACTCCTGGTCAAAGACACAAAGCTATTGGTACGTTCGATGATGTTACTACATCAGTACCAGAAAAATCTCTTGTATTCGGTAAGAGAAGCACAGGTGGTCGCAACAACTCCGGTCGTATCACAGTAAGATACAGAGGCGGTGGCCACAAGAAACTTATCCGTATCGTTGACTTCAAGAGAAACAAAGATGGAATCCCTGCAGTAGTGAAGACAATCGAGTATGACCCGAACCGTTCAGCTCGTATCGCACTGCTCTTCTATGCAGACGGTGAGAAACGTTACATCGTCGCTCCTAACGGACTTCAGGTCGGCGCGACACTTATGTCGGGTGAAACTGCCACTCCTGACCTCGGTAACACTCTTCCGCTCCAGAACATCCCGGTCGGAACTGTTATCCACAACATCGAACTTCGTCCTGGCCAGGGCGCCAAGATGGTAAGAAGTGCCGGCAACTTCGCCCAGCTCACTTCTCGTGAAGGTCGTTACTGTGTTATCAAGTTGCCTTCTGGAGAAATCCGTAAGATTCTCTCAGTATGCCGTGCGACAATCGGTAGCGTAAGCAACTCTGACCATGCCCTTGAGTCTTCAGGCAAGGCGGGTCGCTCTCGTTGGTTAGGACGACGTCCTCATAACCGTGGTGTTGTCATGAACCCTGTTGATCACCCAATGGGTGGTGGTGAAGGTCGTCAGTCTGGTGGACACCCTCGTTCACGCAACGGTCTCTATGCTAAGGGACTCAAGACTCGCGCTCCTAAGAAGAATTCAAGCAAGTACATAATCGAAAGACGTAAAAAGTAATTAATCCATTAAGTTATGAGTAGATCACTTAAAAAAGGTCCATATATTAACGTCAAGCTCGAAAACAAGGTTCTTGCTATGAACGAGAGCGGTAAGAAGAGCGTTATCAAGTCTTGGGCTAGAGCTTCAATGATTTCCCCGGATTTCGTGGGACATACAATTGCGGTTCATAATGGTAATAAATTCATTCCTGTTTATGTTACTGAGAACATGGTAGGACACAAACTCGGTGAGTTCAGTCTGACGCGTACGTTCCGTGGGCACGCAGGTAATAGAAAGAAATAAAAAAGTATAGATAATGGGATCAAGAAAAAAATTAATGGCCAACAAGATTAAAGAGGCCAAGAAGACTGTATGTTTTGCCAGTCTGAGAAATGTCCCTTCTTCCCCACGCAAGATGCGTTATGTTGTTGATCTTGTAAGAGGCATGGAAGTAACTAAGGCATTAGCTACTCTCAAGTTCTGTTCAAAGGATGCTTCCAAAGATCTTGAAAAGTTGGTTCGCTCCGCGATTGCCAACTGGGAACAGAAAAACGAACGTAAGGCTGAGAACGGAGAACTCTACATCAGCAAGATTTTTGTTGACGAGGGCGTGACTCTTAAGCGAATGAGACCGGCTCCACAAGGTAGAGGTTACAGAATCCGCAAGCGTTCAAACCACGTAACGGTATTTGTTGACGCAAAAAATAATGAGGAGGCTTAATCATGGGACAAAAATGTAATCCAATAAGCAATCGTCTCGGTATCGTCAGAGGCTGGGACTCAAATTGGTTCGGTGGAAAGAACTTCGGTGACAACATCCTTGAGGATAGCAAAATCCGTAAATACCTCAACGCACGTCTCGCTAAGGCAAGCCTTTCCAAAATCGTCATTGAACGTACACTGAAACTGGTGACAATCACTATCTGTACAGCCCGTCCGGGTTTCATCATCGGTAAGGGTGGTCAGGAAGTTGATAAACTTAAGGAAGAACTCAAGAAATTGACTTCAAAAGATGTACAGATCAATATATACGAGGTCAGACAACAGGATCTTGACGCGGTGATCGTCGCCAACAACATCGCTCGCCAGATTGAAGGTAAGATCGCTTACCGTCGTGCCATCAAGACTGCCATAGCCAACACAATGCGGTCAGGAGCTGAGGGCATCAAGGTGCAGATCTCAGGGCGTCTGAATGGCGCCGAAATGTCTCGTTCTGAGATGTACAAGGAAGGAAGAACTCCTCTCCATACTCTTCGCGCGGATATCGACTACTGTCTCGCTGAGGCTCTCACGAAGGTCGGTCTCCTTGGCATCAAGGTGTGGATCTGCCGTGGCGAGAAGTTCGGCAAGCAGGATCTGACACCAAACTACGCGAACGCCAAGGATTCCAGCCGTGGCAACAATAGTGGCGGTAGAAGATTCAGGAACAAAAAGTCTAACAATCGTAATTAAGAAGAACTATGTTACAGCCTAAAAGACAAATGTATAGAAGACCTCAAAAAGGTCGTGGCCGTTTGAAGGGTGTTGCCCACAGAGGCACGGAACTTGCCTTCGGCAGTTTTGGTATCAAGGCTCTTCAGACTCGTTGGATTTCGGCTCAGCAGATTGAGGCTGCCCGTGTCGCGATCACTCGTTATATGCAACGTCAAGGACAGGTGTGGATTCGAATCTTCCCTGATAAGCCTGTCACCAAGAAACCTGCTGACGTGCGAATGGGTAAAGGTAAGGGAGATCCTTACAAGTACGTTTTCCCTGCTAAGCCAGGTAATATCCTTTTTGAGGTAGAAGGTGTGTCTTACGATATCGCCAAGGAAGCTCTCCGCCTCGGTGCTCAGAAGCTCCCTACTACTACTAAGTTTATTGTTAGACGCGATTACGATTACGAAAACGCTTGATTATGAAAATTACAGAAATAAGAGAACTGACCACTGCGGAATTGCAGGAGCGTCTTGAAACTGAGGTGGTAAACTACACTAACCTAAAGTTCAACCATCATGTCTCTCCTGTAGAGGATTATTCTCAAATTAAGAAACTTCGTCGTACCATCGCCCGCATGAAAGGTGAACTGCGTCAGAGAGAACTTAACAAATAAATTGCATCTACATGGAAGATAGAAATTTAAGAAAGCAGAGAACGGGTGTTGTTGTCAGCGCTAAGATGGATAAAACCATTGTCGTTGCCACAAAGTTCAAGGAGAAGCACCCAATATATGGGAAGTTCGTCAGCAAGACGAAAAAGTACCATGCTCATGACGAAAACAACGATTGCAATGTAGGTGATACAGTGCTGATTATGGAAACTCGTCCACTGAGCAAAACTAAGAGATGGAGATTAGTTAACATCGTTGAAAGAGCTAAGTAATTATGATACAAGTAGAATCAAGATTGACAGTTGCTGATAACAGTGGCGCACGTGAGGTGTTGTGTATCCGCGTTCTTGGTGGTACACGCCGCCGCTATGCTACTGTTGGTGATACAATTGTCGTTACAGTTAAGAATGTGATTCCTTCAAGCGAAATCAAGAAGGGAACAGTATCTAAGGCTTTGATAGTTCGCACAAAGAAAGAAGTACGTCGTACAGACGGTTCTTATATCCGTTTCGATGACAATGCTTGTGTCCTTTTGTCTAACACAGGTGAACTTCGTGGTAGCCGTATTTTCGGACCTGTAGCTCGTGAGCTCCGTGCTGTTAATATGAAAGTGGTTTCTTTGGCTACTGAAGTACTTTAAATTTTAGAATTACAAGTAATGAGCAAATTACATATTAAGAAAGGTGACACGGTTATCGTTAACGCCGGTAACTACAAAGGACAGTCAGGCAAGGTCCTGAGAGTCCTCGTAGATGAGAAGCGTGCCGTTGTCGAGGGTGTCAATATCGTTTCAAAGAGCACCAAGCCAAGTGCGGCGCACCCACAAGGAGGTTTTGTAAAGCAGGAAGCTCCTATCCATATTTCCAATCTTAATGTTGCTGACCCTAAGACAGGTAAGGCTACTCGTATCGGAAGAAAGGTCGGAGCGGACGGTAAATTAGTTCGTTATGCTAAAAAATCAGGGGAGGAAATCTAATGAGTACTACTGCAAATTTGAAGAACGTGTATAACGAGCAAATCGCTCCGGCACTAATGAAACAGTTCAACTACTCTTCTCCTATGCAGATTCCTGTTTTGAAGAAGATAGTCGTTAACCAAGGACTTGGAATGGCAACTGCTGACAAGAAGGTGATTGAGGTCTCCATGGCTGAGATTGCTCAGATAACAGGTCAGAAGCCAGTTGCCACGATGTCAAAGAAGGATATCTCTAACTTCCACCTACGTAAGAAGATGCCTATCGGTGTCATGGTGACCCTACGCAGACAGAGAATGTACGAGTTCCTTGAGAAACTCGTTCGCGTTGCTCTCCCACGAATCCGTGACTTCAAGGGCATCGAAAGTAAGTTTGATGGACGTGGCAATTACACACTCGGTATCCAGGAGCAGATTATTTTCCCTGAGATCAATATCGACCAGGTCGATAAGATCATGGGTATGAACATCACGTTTGTGACTTCTGCATCCACTGACGAGGAAGGTTATGCTCTCCTCAAGGCTTTCGGATTACCATTTAAGGACGCTAACAAATAATCAGAGTATGGCTAAAGAATCAATGAAGGCACGTGAGGTAAAGCGTGCAAAGCTCGTCAAGAAGTTCGCGGCGAAACGTGCGGAACTGAAGAAGGTCATTGCGACTGGTGAACCTATGGAGGCATACGAGGCGGCTCGTAAACTTCAGTTCATACCAAAGAACGCAAATCCTATCCGTCTTCACAATCGCTGTAAGCTTACAGGTCGTCCAAAGGGATATATCCGCCAGTTCGGCATCTCTCGTATTCAGTTCCGCGAGATGGCATCTGCTGGCCTTATCCCAGGTGTAAAGAAGGCAAGCTGGTAGAAATTTAACCCTAATTCTTAAATATTGTCGGGATGTCCCGATTAATTTAATTCAATTATGACAGATCCAATTGCAGATTATCTGACGAGACTAAGGAACGCGATCCAGGCAAAGCACAGGGTCGTTGAAGTTCCTGCCTCGAATTTGAAGAAAGAGATCACTAAGATCCTATTCGACAAAGGCTATTTGCTCAACTACGCGTTCCTTGAAGATGGTCCTCAGGGCACGATTAAGATTGCGTTGAAGTATGATAGCCAGAAAGCAAGCGCCATCAAAAGCTTGCAGCGTGTGTCACGTCCAGGCCTGAGAAAGTACACAGGCTATAAGGACATGCCAAGTGTTATTAATGGTTTGGGTATTGCCATCATATCCACATCCAAAGGTGTAATGACTGACAAGGAAGCCGCAGATCTCAAGATCGGCGGAGAGGTCCTTTGTTACGTATATTAATATAAGGAGGATTTATAATGTCTAGAATCGGTAAGTTACCAATTATTATTCCTGCTGGAGTTACTATCACTCATAAGGATGACATTGTAACTGTAAAGGGTCCAAAAGGCGAACTCTCACAATATGTGAACCCTGCAGTAAAACTCGTGATCGAAGACGGTCACATTGTAATGGAGGAGAACGAAGACGTAATGCAGGATGACACAAAACAGCGTCATGCATTCCACGGTCTCTATCGCGCACTCGTCCATAATATGGTTGTTGGTGTATCTGAAGGCTACAAGAAGACTCTTCAGATTGTCGGTGTGGGTTATCGTGTCTCAAACAATGGTAACATCCTTGAGCTTCAGTTAGGATACTCGCACTCTATTCTCTTCGTCCTTCCCAAGGAAATCAAGGTCGAGACCAAGTCTGAAAGGAATCAAGACCCTCTCATCATGCTTGAGTCTTGCGACAAGCAACTGCTTGGACAAGTGTGTGCTAAGATACGTTCTCTTCGCAAGCCTGAGCCTTACAAGGGCAAGGGTATTCGCTTCCAGGGTGAAGTTGTCAGAAGGAAATCAGGTAAGTCAGCTAGTGCTAAATAAATTTAAATGTACGGATTATGATTACAAAGTTAGAAAGACGTCTTAAGATTAAACATAGAGTACGTAATAAGATTTATGGTACGGCTGAACGTCCTCGTATGTCAGTGTTCAGAAGTAACAAACAGATATATGTCCAGATCATCAATGATGACGAGGCAAGGACTCTTGCGTCAGCATCCTCACGTGGTCTTGAATATTCTGGCAAAGGTGAGCAGGCGACCAAAGTAGGTGAGCTTATCGCCGAGAGGGCAAAGGCCGCTGGTATCGAGACTGTGGTTTTCGACCGCAACGGTTACTTGTATCATGGTAGAATCAAAGCGGTAGCTGACGCTGCCCGTAATGCAGGACTTAAATTTTAATTAGATTATGGTTAATAGAGTAAAAATAGGAAACGACGTCGAACTAAAGGATCGTTTAGTTGCTATTAATCGTGTTACTAAGGTAACAAAGGGTGGTAGGACTTTCACGTTCGCTGCTATCGTTGTTGTCGGTAACGAGAATGGTGTAATTGGATATGGTCTTGGTAAGGCTGGCGAAGTTACGGCTGCGATCGCAAAAGGCGTAGAAGCAGCGAAGAAGAATTTGTATAAGGTGCCAGTGATAAACGGTACTGTTCCTCACGAGGCATACGCAAAATTTGGTGGAGCCAAGGTACTCCTCATGCCTGCATCAGAAGGTACGGGAGTGGTTGCCGGCGGTGCTATGCGTTCCGTGCTTGAGAGTGTGGGTATAACTGATGTCCTCGCTAAGTCAAAGGGCTCTTCCAACCCTCACAACCTGGTGAAGGCCACAATCGTTGCTCTCACCAGCATGCGTGACGCCAAAATGGTCGCTGCATCACGTGGCGTAAGTCTTGAAAGAGTATTTAAAGGATAAGGAGGATAATAACATGGCAACAGTAAAAATCAAGCAGGTTAAAAGCCGCGCAAACAGACCTATCGATCAGAAAAGGACTCTCGATTGTCTCGGACTGAGGAAAATGAACCAGGTCGTTGAGCATGAGGATACTCCATCCATTCGTGGTATGGTTCACAAGGTGTGTCATCTTGTCGAAGTAGTGGAATAGTAACATATTAATAATTCGAATCAAATGGAATTACATAACTTAACCCCAGCATGCGGTTCCCTTCATAACAGCAAACGTGTCGGTCGTGGTGTAGGTTCCGGAAAGGGCCGCACTTCTACTCGTGGTCATAAGGGCGCCAAGGCTCGTTCTGGTTACAAGAAGAAGATTGGTTTTGAAGGTGGACAGATGCCTCTCCAGCGTCGCGTACCAAAGTTTGGTTTCAAGAACATCAACCGTGTTGAGTATAAGGCAATCAACCTTTCTACTCTTCAGAAACTGGCTGAGGACAAAAACCTTACTTCTATTGGTATTGCTGAGCTCAAGGAGGCTGGATTCATCAGCTCAAAGCATCTTGTGAAGATTCTCGGTAACGGTGAGCTTACCCTCAAGCTTGATGTTCAGGCTAATGCTTTCTCTCAGAAGGCAGAAGATGCCATCAAGGCTCTTGGAGGTACAGTGAACAGGATTGGGGAATCTAAGGAGTAATAATTAGGAATAATCATTTTCGTTATGGGAAATAAAAAATTCACGGATTACAAGTTCATTAAGACTTGCATCAACATATGGTCAATCGAGGACTTGCGTACTCGTCTCCTGATTACCATTGCTTTCTGTGCGATATACCGCTTCGGCTCTTTCATCGTTTTGCCAGGCGTTGACACAGAAGCATTGCAGGGCTTGAGGACGCAGACAGAAGGTGGCCTCATGTCACTTCTGGATATGTTCTCTGGTGGCGCCTTCTCAAAGGCTTCGGTCTTTGCGTTAGGTATCATGCCATACATCTCAGCCTCTATCGTGATGCAGCTTCTTGGAATTGCGGTCCCTTATTTCCAGAAAATGCAACGGGAAGGCGAGAGTGGAAGGAGGAAGATGAATCAGTACACTCGTTATCTGACAGTGGCGATTCTCCTCTTCCAGGCACCTGGCTATCTCTATAACCTCAAGAGCCAGACTATGGGGCAGGCCATCTATCCAAGCCTCGACTGGACCATGTTTGTGATCACATCCACAATCATCCTGGCGGCTGGCAGCATGTTCATCTTGTGGTTAGGCGAGAGAATTACGGACAAGGGTATCGGTAATGGTGTCTCCATGATCATCATGATTGGTATCATCGCCCGTTTCCCTGAGGCATTTAGCCAGGAATTAGTTACGAAATTCGAGGCTCCTGGTCAGGGAGGTCTTATCGTATGGCTGGTCGAGATAGTTCTGTGGCTTGCTGTCATAGCGGCCGCGATTCTTCTCGTTCAGGGTGTGCGTCGTGTCCCGGTGCAGTACGCGAAGCGTGTCGTAGGCAATCGCCAGATGGGTGGAGCTCGACAGTACATCCCGTTGAAACCATACGCAGCCAACGTGATGCCTATCATCTTTGCTCAGGCAATCATGTTCATTCCTGTCACGGTCGCCGGCTACGCGTCAGGCGGCAAACTGAGCCCGTTCGTGACAAATCTCATGGACAACACAAGCTGGGTTTACAATGTGATATTCGCTGTGCTCATCATCCTTTTCACTTATCTGTACACGGCTATTACCATTAACCCTACACAGATGGCAGAGGATATGAAGCGCAACAACGGATTCGTCCCAGGTATCAAGCCTGGAAAGAGCACAGCCGAGTTCCTTGATAAGATAATGTCACGCATTACACTTCCAGGCTCTCTGTTCCTGGCATTCATCGCCATTATGCCCGCATTCGCAAGTCTGTTCGGCGTACAGCGCGAGTTTGCACAGTTCTATGGTGGTACTTCCCTGCTGATTCTCGTTGGTGTAGTACTTGATACTCTCCAGCAGATTGAAAGCCATTTGCTGATGCGCCATTATGACGGTCTCCTTGAGACTGGTCGTATTCGTGGCGCTCACTAACAGGAATACGCACTGATGAAGGTCTATCTTAAGTCAGATGAGGAAGTAGAACTCTTGCGAGAGGCTAACCTACTCATAGGAAGGACTCTCGCGGAGTTAGCAAGGAATATCAGACCTGGTGTCACTACCAGGCAGCTCGATGTCTTAGCGGAGACATTCATTCGAGATAATGGAGCCATTCCAGTGTTCAAGGGATTCCCTAATCCTTATGGAAGTGAGTTTCCTGCAAGTATCTGTACCTCAGTCAACGAGCAGGTGATTCACGGGATTCCTGACGACCGGCCTCTGCAGGAGGGTGATATAGTTTCGATAGACTGTGGAACCAAACTCAATGGCTTTTGTGGCGACTCTTGTTACACTTTCGCGGTGGGCGAGGTCTCAGAGGAGGTCCGGCTTTTGCTCAAGACCACCAAAGAGGCTCTCTACAAGGGAATAGAACAAGCAGTTGCGGGGCGGAGGATAGGCGATATCTCGTACGCTGTCCAGCAACACTGCGAAAGCCGAGGCTATGGTGTGGTCAGGGAGTTCGTAGGACATGGCGTAGGCCACGAGATGCACGAAGACCCACAAGTGCCGAATTTCGGACGCCGGGGCAACGGAGTTCAGCTGAGAGATGGTCTATGTATCGCCATCGAGCCGATGATCACCCTTGGAGCCAAGGAGGTTTTCCTCCAGTCCGACAGATGGGGCATCGTCACCCGAGACAAAAAGCCGGCTGCCCACTACGAGCATTCGGTATGCGTCAGGAAAGGCAAGGCGGATATTCTCTCCTCATTCGATGAGATAGAGTCAGTACTAAACAACTTATAATATGGCAAAACAGTCAGCAATAGAACAAGACGGTTCAATCGTAGAGGCATTATCCAACGCGATGTTCCGAGTGGAATTGGAGAACGGGCATGAGATTATCGCCCACATCTCCGGTAAGATGCGAATGCATTACATCAAGATTCTGCCCGGTGACAAAGTCCGCATCGAGATGTCGCCTTATGACCTGTCAAAAGGAAGAATAGTATTTAGATACAAATAAATTGAATAGATATGAAGACTAAAGCATCTTTAAAGAAGCGCACTCCAGATTGTGTTATAGTAAGACGTAAGGGACGCTTATTCGTGATCAATAAGAAAAACCCTAAGTTCAAGACACGTCAGGGATGATCGAAACAAATAATAAACAAAAGATATGGCAATAAGAATTGTTGGTGTCGACCTCCCTCAGAACAAGAGAGGCGAAATTGCGTTAACCTACATTTTTGGTATTGGACGCAGCAGCGCAGCTAAGATTTTGGACAAAGCTGGCGTAGATAAAGACATTAAAGTTAAGGACTGGACTGACGACCAGGCTGCCAAGATCCGTGAAGTGATTGGCGCCGACTACAAGGTAGAAGGTGACCTCCGTTCCGAGATCCAGCTTAACATCAAGCGCTTGATGGATATCGGCTGCTACAGGGGCATCCGCCATCGTAATGGTCTTCCTGTACGCGGACAGAGCACGAAGAACAACGCCCGTACGCGCAAAGGTAAGAAGAAGACAGTTGCAAACAAGAAAAAGGCTACTAAATAATAATAGGTTATGGCTAAGAAAACAACATCTGCTAAGAAGAGGGTTGTCAAGGTTAATGCTGAGGGACAACTTCATGTTCACTCTTCATTCAATAACATCATTGTCACTCTGGCAAACAGCGATGGTCAGGTCATCTCATGGTCATCCGCAGGCAAAATGGGCTTCAGAGGTTCCAAGAAGAACACTCCATACGCAGCTCAGATGGCAGCACAGGATTGTGCGAAGGTCGCTTATGACCTCGGCCTGAGAAAGGTCGTCGCTTATGTCAAGGGACCAGGCAACGGCCGTGAGTCGGCTATCCGTGGTGTCTATGCCGAGGGAGTTGAGATAACCGAGATTATCGACGTTACTCCACTTCCGCATAATGGATGTCGTCCTCCAAAGAGAAGAAGAGTATAATAACAAATCAAGGCAATCCGGGACACAGCGTTATTTTGATGGCATCTTTTCCTTTCTGCCGTCGCGGCTGCAACGCTTGTCACGGAAAGCGCAAACTAAAAGATTATGGCAAGATATATTGGACCAAAATCAAGAATTTCCCGCCGTTTCGGTGAGGCAATTTTCGGACCGGACAAGGTGCTCTCAAAGAGAAACTACCCTGCCGGCCAGCACGGCAACAACCGTCGCAAGAAATCTTCTGAATACGGACAGATGCTTGCTGAGAAGCAGAAGGCTAAATATACTTACGGTGTCCTCGAACGTCAGTTCCGTAACTTGTTCGAGAAGGCAGCGTCTTCCGATGGCGTTACAGGTGAAGTACTGCTCCAGTTCCTCGAGGCGCGTCTTGATAACGTGGTTTACCGCCTTGGAATCGCTCCTACCCGTGCCGCCGCCCGTCAGCTCGTCAGCCATAAGCACATCGTGGTTGATGGTGAGGTCGTGAACATCCCTTCATACTCAGTCAAGCCAGGGCAGGTCGTGGCCGTGCGTGAGAAAGCAAAGTCTCTCGAGGTTATTCAGGCAGCTCTCGCTGGCTTCAATCACAGTAAGTATCCTTGGGTTGAGTTCGACGCAAATGCCATGGGTGGCAAACTCCTCCATTTACCTGAACGTGCAGACATTCCTGAGAACATCAAGGAACAGATGATAGTTGAGTTGTACTCTAAATAAAAATTAACAATAATGGCGATATTAGCATTTCAAAAACCCGACAAAGTAGTAATGCTGGAGTCTGACGACAAGTGTGGGACGTTCGAGTTCCGTCCGCTTGAGCCAGGTTACGGAATAACCATTGGAAATTCTCTCCGTCGCATTCTTCTTTCTTCGCTCGAGGGTTATGCCATAAACACCATACGCATTGCCGGTGTTGAGCATGAGTTCTCCTCAATCCCTGGAGTCAGAGAGGATGTAGCCAACATTATCTTGAACCTGAAACAAGTAAGGTTCAAGCAGGAAGTAGATGACTTTGATACCGAGAAGGTCTCACTTGTAATCGAAAGAGCAACAGAGTTCAAAGCAGGAGACATAAGCAAGTATCTGACTGGATTTGGAGTGTTAAATCCTGACTTGGTAATTTGTCATTTAGATCCCAAAGCAACTATGGAGATTGAGTTGACCATCAACAAGGGACGTGGATATGTTCCTGCCGAGGAGAACCGCGAGTTCTGCAAGGACATCCACCAGCTCGCCGTCGATTCAATCTATACGCCAATCCGCAACGTAAGATTCTCAGTTGACCCGTATCGTGTCCAGCAGAAGACTGACTATGAGAAACTGACCCTTGAGATCACCACTGACGGCTCAATAGCTCCTAAGGACGCACTGAAGGAGGCCGCTAAGATCCTTATCTATCACTTCATGTTGTTCTCTGATGAGAAGATCACCCTTGACAACAATGACGTCGATGGTACGGAGGAATTTGATGAGGAGGTTCTGCGTACTCGTCAGTTGCTCAAGACGAAGCTCACAGACATGAATCTGTCTGTCCGCGCGCTCAATTGCCTGAAGGCTGCAGACGTTGATACATTAGGCGATTTGATAAGATTCCAGAAGAATGATTTGCTCAAGTTCCGTAATTTCGGTAAGAAGTCACTTACCGAGCTTGATGACCTGCTTCTGCAGCATGGCTTGTCATTCGGAACAGACACTTCTAAGTATAAATTAGATAAAGATTAATCAAGATGAGACACAATAAGAAATTCAATCATTTGAGCCGTAAAGCTCCTCACAGAGCAGCCATGTTGTCCAACATGGCCACTTCTCTTATCATGCACAAGAGAATCACCACGACTCTTCAAAAGGCAAAGGCTCTCCGTGTTTATGTTGAACCTCTCATTACCAAGGCAAAGGAGGATACAACAGCCTCACGTCGTGTCGTTTTCAGCTATCTCCAGAACAAATACGCCATCAGTGAGCTCTTCGGTGAGGTGGCAAACAAGGTGGCTGACCGTAAGGGCGGCTACACCCGCATCATCAAGCTCGGCAAGCGTCCTTCTGATGACGCCGACATGGCATTCATAGAACTCGTCGATTTCGACGAGGCCATGGCTAAGACAGCCAAGAAAGCCACCCGCACACGCCGCTCCAAGAAGACCGCGGCGAAGACCAACGAACCGGCTCCGGCAGCAGAGCCAGCAGAAGCCGCTGAGCCAGCTCCGGCTGAGGAGAAACCAGCAGAGTGATCAGCGCAATAACGATAGAAAGAGTGATTATCCACAGGATAGTCACTTTTTTTTGTTAATCTGCTTTTTTTTTCGTAAGTTTGCCTAACTTTAATAATTCTGACCTATATGAAGAGACTTTGTCGCTTGTTACTTCTCCTAATCTCACTGGGCATTCCGTCATCAGCCCTGTCCTACAGCCGTGTGAGCGTCCATGACCCTTCCATCGTGGTCGATACCGTCACCACCAGTTTCAAACGCTACTATCTCTTTGGTAGTCACCTCGCGTGCGCTGTCTCCAGTGACCTTAAGAACTGGTCGCATGTGTCTTGGAGTTACGGCTATTACAACAATGCCGGCCGTCTTGTGGCGACAGACTACAAGAACGCCTTCCTGAAGAACCTTACCACCACCGTCCCGGTCTTGCAGGGGAAGGACACCGTCTCGGTTGACTTCGGCACTTACAACACACTCCAGTGGCGCTATACCGCCAACAACGCCGACCTCGCCGGCAACCAGTGGGCTCCTGACGTGATATGGAACCCATACATGCGGAAATGGTGCATGTATATGAGCCTTAATGGCGATAACTGGCGGAGCGTGATAGTCCTGCTGACCGCCGACAAGGTCACCGGACCTTATGTCTATCAAGGCCCAGTGGTCTTTTCCGGCTTCCACTGGACGGACTTGCCGAACCAGACCTGGAAACAGACCGACATATCATTGGTCCTTGGTGACATCACCTCACTCCCAGGCCGTTACATGGTGGGCGGAAGCTGGGGCAACAGATGGCCTAATAACATCGACCCTTGCGTCTTCTTCGATGACGACGGACAGCTGTGGATGAGCTACGGCTCGTGGTCAGGCGGCATCTTCATCCTCAAACTCAACCGCGACAACGGACTCCGCGACTACACCGTCTCCTACAAACTCCAGGGCAGTGGTGACGACACTAACCAAGACCCATATTTCGGCAAGAAGATAGCCGGCGGACACTACGTCTCGGGCGAAGGCTCCTACATCGAGAAGATAGGCCGGTACTATTGCCTCTTCATGTCCTACGGAGGACTCAACTCCGACGGCGGCTACGAGATGCGCTGCTTCCGCAGCCTTAAACCCGACGGCGACTACAAGGACTGGGCAGGAAACTCCGCCATCTTCAGTTCCTACCGGCTCAACTACGGACCGTCAGCGACCTCCAATGTCGGAACGAGGCTTTTCGGCTCTTACAAATGGGACTCCATGAGCGACGCCGAAGTGGCCCAGGGGCATAACTCCGCGCTCCTCGACACCGACGGCAGGGCGTACATCATATATCACACACGCTTCGCCAACGGCGGCGAAGGCCATCAGGTCAGGGTCCATCAGCTGTTCCTCAATTCCATGGGGTGGCTCCTCGCGTCACCTTACGAGTATTCCGGCTGCAAATACAACCAGGACAGCATCGAGTCTCGAAGGATATGCTCTGACGACGACATCGTCGGCACTTACAAGTGCATCATCCATCCATACCGCATTGACCATAAGAACAAGGCTTACCAGAAGCCCGTCAACATCTACCTCAACCCTGACGGAACCATCTCAGGCGCATATAAAGGACTCTGGTACGTGGTCTATGCTGATAAATCATACATCACCATCAAGCTCAATTCCGGCTATGCCGCAGTCTATTCCGGCGTAGTCCTGCCGCAGGCTAAGAGCGGCACGAACAACATGGTCGTCTGTTTCACCGCGCTGACACAGAACGGAGTCTGCATCTGGGGCTCCAAGGTCAATGACACTCCTGACGCCATTGACACATTGAGCGACGACTCCGCCACATCCGGCGCCTCCTCCACTGATGTGTATGACCTACACGGGCGCAAGGTGCTGAGCCACGAGTCCGTCAGCTCCGCCGGCTCATTGCGCAAAGGCATCTACATCATCGGCGGCAAGAAAGTGCTGGTGAGGTGAAGACCCTCGTATGGACCGTCGCAAACTGATGCCCCACCGTCCTCACGCGCTACGCTCCGCTGATTCCTGACCCTCGTCCGCCGGCCCCGGCCAGACATTGTGTGACTGCCTCTTCCTCCACATCATCTATGTGAGGAAGAGGCAGTTTCATTATACCCTTCCCAATCGTCTTCTTTCCTTATCCCAATCGTCCTCTTTCCTTATCCCAATCATCCTCTTTCCTTATCCCAATCGTCTTCTTTCCTTATCCCAATCGTCTTCTTTCCTTTTCGTCACTGTCAGTTGCGACATATCGGGCGTCGCCGTCCGATAGTAGTCTCATGGGTTAGAACCATATAAGGCACAATTTTTCGCCCTCAAGCGTTTGACATTACGTCCGCTTGCTGTTGGCAGTACCCGAGCAGGCACTAAGGATTATCCTTCCGTTACTAACAGGTTATATATAGCCGTTACTAACAGGGGGTATATAGGCGTTACTAACAGGTGATATATGGCTGTTAGTAACAGGAGGCATGTGCTGTTAGTAACAGGAGGTATGTGCTGTTAGTAACAGGAGGCATGTGCTGTTAGTAACAGGAGGCATGTGCTGTTAGTAACAGGTAGTATATGGCTGTTAGTAATGTCGGCAATGTTTTTTGTGTTTGCTTCGTTATTGTCGTGTGCTTGCTCCGGCTCGGTCAACACCTATTCCGCATAATGGCGTCATGAGTCATCCGTAAGGTCTCGTGGAGTCATCCGTAAGGTCTCGTGGAGTCGTCAGTTCGGCGGCATGAGTCGTTCGTAAGTTTTCGTTTATTCGTTTGGAATGTATAGTTTATTCGTTTGGAATGTATAGTTGATTCGTTTGGGATGTTTAGTTTATTCGTTTGGGATGTTCAGTGGATTCGGGTGTCGGGGTGTGTGGAGTATGTCGTCGGATGTGGCTCAGGAGTGTGGGTCGGGGTGTGTTCGCTGGCTTGGTGATCAGGCGTTTCGGCGATGGCGGGTCTTATCATTTTTTGTAAACTTCGGCGCTGTGCCGGGGTGGGTGAGGAGGCGTCGTCCGCGGCGTGGCAGGGGGTGTCCCGGCGGTGTCTCAGTTGTCTTTCCTTGCCCATTGCCGTAAGGGCGTGTATGATGCCCGAAGTCCTTGTGTGCGCACCCAAATGTTAAAAACATTTTCTTGTGTAATTCTTTTATGTGAAATGTTGTTTATTCAAAAAAAAAATTGTAACTTGCGACCTTGTAAGGTCGCTTTTTTTAAGGCGTCTGATGAAGAATGCGAGAGTTCAATTTTTTATTTATTAATCAATAATTTACAAACTTATCTAATGTTCAATTTACAAAGGCAAATCAAATGCAGGCATCTCCTGGTTGGAGGTGTGCTGTTGGCTGCTGCGTTGGGCAATTACTCTTGTAAAGATTCGTACGACCTTGATGAGGACCAGCCGTCGAATCTGAACAGCATCTATGGTTACATGGTAGAGCAGGGTAGATTTTCCACATTCTTGCAGCTGATCGATGACCTTGGGCATAAGGAGACTTTGTCCAAGACCGGTAGCAAGACTTTGTTTGTCGCTGATGACGCCGCCTTCGCGGAGTTCTTCAAGTCAAACAAATGGGGCGTTACCAAGTATGCTGACCTGACATTGGCTCAGAAGAAGCTGTTGCTCAACTCCGCCATGATCGACAACCCTTACCCGACCAGTATGCTGTCGTCGGCTCTGGGTCCGGTCAAAGGCGAGGTATGTCGCCGCCCGTCGTCGCAGTCCATCTACGACTCGGTTCAGGTTGTTTACAGGAAAGACTATGAGAAGGAGTTCCCTCTCTACAGCGACGCCTTCAAGTCTTTGCTCACTCGCGACTCCGTGGTACTCTTCAAGGACGCCTCCGGTCCTGCCACGATGATTCATTTCAACGCCCAGTTCATCTCCGGCAACAAGTTGCAGAGCTCTGACATTGACTTCCTGTACAACCAGGCTCCGGGTACGAGGAAGCCTGACGATGTCTATGTCAACGACGCACATGTCATCAACGATGCCAACAACATGAACGTGTTCTGCAAGAACGGCTTCGTCCATGTGGTCGATAAGGTCATCATGCCACTCGACAACATGGCCGAGATTATCCGCACCGACTCGAACACCACCATCTACAGGGATATCGTTGAGCGTTTCGCTGTGCCTATCGACTCAGCCACCCTCACGAGGGACTACAACAACGCCAAGGGCTATGCCACAGCCCAGGCCATCGACTCCGTGTTCGTGAAGCGCTACTATTCCGTTCGTTCCAAAGGCTCCTCCGAGACCAAGAAGAGCAGCCTTACCAAAGACAGGAACGGCAAGCTCGCCGAGGCCACACTGAAGTTCGACCCGGGCTGGACGAGGTACGTGTCCGAAATACCGAGTGACCGTGTAGGTCTCATGGAGGACATGGCTGCCATGATAGTTCCTGACGACCAGGCCATGCAGACATGGTGGAACAAGGAGGGAAAGGTGATCCAGGACTACTACGCCAATGGAATCACTGACGCCGCCGTCGGCCTTCCTATGGTTCCGATGTCGGTGCTCGACGACCTCGTTAACGTCAATATGCTCAACTCCCTGACAGGGTCGGTCCCAAGCCGCTTCGAGGATGTGCTCGACGACACCAACGAACCGCTCGGAATCACCACGGGTGATGTGTCCTACGTCAAGCTCGGCAGCAACGGAGCAGTCTATGTGAGCAACAAGGTGTTCCCACCTGCCTCATACTCGTCGGTGCTCTTCCCTACGGTGATCGATACCACTCAGCTCAAACTCATCAACGAGGTCATCAATGACCTTGAGTATGACAAGTATCTGAACTCGATGGTATCGAGGTACAGTTTCTACATACCTACCCACAAGGGTCTCCTGACCTACGTCGATCCGATGTCCTTCGGCCAGACGGAAGCCGGTGAGCCTAAGTACCAGATGTGGCAGTTCCGCTACAACCCTAACGTCAACAACAAGGACGTGGCGTTCGAGGCCGACGTTTACAATTGCCGCCTCAACCCGGACGGAACATGGGAGGCTGAGGGCGCTCCTCTGACCACCATCAAGAACCAGTCGGCAAGGAGTTTCACCACAGCGACCGGTAACCGTTTCTACGACATGCTTGACAATATCATCGTGACCGACACAATCGTCCAGGGCAAGTCATACTACAAGACCAAGGGTAACAACTTCATCAAGGTGGAGAACGGCAACGACCTCGACAACATGAAGGTTTACGGAAGCTGGCAGATTGAGCGTAACGCGCCGATCAAGATCAGCAAGATCTTCAGGATGAGCAACGGTAACGCCTACGTCCTCGCTGACCAGATGCCGCTCGGCACCTCCAGGTCAGTGGCGAAGCGTCTGTCTGAGAACGAGGAGTTCAGCACCTTCCTGCAGATGCTCAGTGGCTGCGGCGCGCTTTCGCTGACCAACCCGCAGGACAAGTGGTGTGCCGGTGACCAGCAGAACGGAAACCTCATGGCCACGAAGCAGAAGTCAGCGGGCAAGTACACGATATCATATCTGCTCAACGCCTACCACTACTCCATCTACGCGCCTACCAACGAGGCCATGGAGGCGGCGTTCGCCATGGGTCTCCCTACTCTCGACGACCTCGAGGCAGCCGAACTGCTCGACCAGGAGGAAGGTGGCACCGCCCACGCCGACAGCATCAAGTCGGTGATGCTTGATTTCGTCAAGTACCACATCCAGGACAACGCCCTGTTCATCGACAAAGGCTTCGAGGCCGGCAACTACGAGTCTGGCAAGACGGAGCTCATTCCTTCGGTCAACGTGGCCGAGTCAGTCAGCCCTTCCGACATCAAAGGTGACATCATCACCATCAACGGAGTGGAGTACAAGATTGCCTCCGAAGGCGGAAAGCTGAAGATCGAGGAAGACGGCAACGGCAAGTACACCGTCATCTACAACACCGGCAAGTATTCTCCGGGACGTCCGTACAAGATCTTCGCCACTCCAACCGAGTCCGATATGACACTTGTTGACCACTACGGTCAGACAATCCATGTACGCAAAGACAACGGTCTGTACAACATCTATGCGCGCGAGTACTGGTACGACGGCACTGAGGTCAAGAACCCATATGCGGCTACCCTCAACAACTCCTCGGCAGTAGTCATCCACGCGATAGACACACCTCTTATTTATAACTATCCAAAGCGTTCCGACTACAAGACCGAAGAGGAGTACCAGACGGCACTCAGGAACGGTGACCTGAACCAGTTCGTGTATATGGACAGGACGATCACAAACGATAGCGCAATCAAGAATCGCTCACCTCGTAAAATAAGATAGACCTATGAAAAAGTTAATTATTCTTGCTTTAGCTTTAGCTTTCAATGCAACGCTGTTTGCTCAGGTAAAGGCTGGAGATGTCATCAGCGGTACAGTTGAGGACGATTTCGGTCCATTGATGCAGGTGAATGTTGTAGAAATTGACGCAAGTAAACGTATTAAGGCACATGGCGTTACCGATATCAACGGTAACTTCTCCTTCCGTGTGGCCGACCCTAAGGACCGCCTGCAGATCTCCTATGTGGGATGCGAGACCCAGGTGCTTCCGATTAACAAAAAATTCTATAAAATCGTGATGAAGAGCGCGACTGTCATCAAGGAGGTTGAGATCAAGGCAGTCAAGAAGACTCAGTCCTCAGGACTCTCCATCCCTGTGACTGAGATATCAGTAGCCCAGCAGACCATCGACATGAAGGAATTCGAGGGACTCGCGATGACCTCGGTTGACGAGGCGCTGCAGGGACGTATCTCCGGTCTCGACATCGTCCAGAACTCCGGTAACCTCGGAGCCGGCACTACCATGCGTCTGCGTGGTGTCAGCACCATCTACGGTAATGCCAACCCACTCATCGTAGTCAACGGAAACGTCTGGTACAACGACGCCGCGGAGGAATTCGACTATACCAACGCCAACGAGGAGCGTTTCGCCGAACTCCTGAACGTCAACCCGGAGGACATCGAGACCATCTCAGTCCTCAAGGACGCCGCCGCCACCGCCATCTGGGGCTCTCAGGGCGCCAACGGTGTGATCGAGATAAAGACCAAGCGCGGCCAGCGAGGCAAGACGAGGGTGCAGTACTCTTTCCGCTACACCGGCACATGGATGCCTGACGGCATGAAGATGCTCAACGGTGACGACTACACCATGTATATGAAGGAGGCATACTTCAATCCTGAGCTCAAGACCGACTTCAGCACGAAGGGTTCTCCGAACTACATCCCTGAGGTCAACTACGACCAGGACTTCTCCGAGTACCATATGTATAATGACAACACCGACTGGGTGAAGGAGATACAGCAGTACGGTCAGTATCAGCAGCACTTCGTGTCACTGACGGGTGGTGGCGAGAAAGCCAACTTCCGTGTGTCGGGTGGTTACGACCATCAGACCGGCTCGGTCATCAAGCAGCAGCTCGACCGTTTCACCACGCGTGTGGCCCTCGACTACTTCGTCAGCAACCGAATCACGGTGCGCACCAACTTCGACCTCACCTACACCAACAACAAGCGCAACAACACCAGCTATGGTGGCGACCTTCTCTCCATCGCTTACAAGAAGATGCCTAACCTCAGCGTCTATGAGGAAGACCGATACGGCAACGACCTGGGCAACTACTACACGATGAATCCTTACGTCAACAGTCCGGTGCAGGCCGGTAGCGGTCAGGGAGCCGGTCAGAGCAAACTCCTCAGCGACCAGTACGAGCTTCCGAACCCTGTGGCTGTGGCTCACGAGGCAAGGAGCGACGAGAAGACAATCAACCTCTCGCCTGAGTTCATCCTGAGGTACGACGTGCTCGGAACGGAGGATGACCAGACCAAGCTGACTTACGAAGGGCAGATACAGTTCCAGATCTACAACAACGACGGCGACTCCTACCTCCCTGGTACTTTGGTCGCCTCCAACTGGACCAGTGACTCCTACAACACGGCGTCGGCAAGCGCCTACAAGAGCCATTCCATCTCCACGCGCCACTCACTGACGCTGACCCCTCACTTCAAGAACGAGGACCACTCACTGCTCGCGATGGTACGCTTCCAGTACAACAACGGTAGCTCATCCAACCAGAACACCGGCCGCAAGTGGCTGCCTACGGGCGACATCACTTCCGCATACTCCGGCGGTGTCATCTCATCGTTCGGCACATCGGCGGGCACCTATAAGAGCGTGTATATGCTCGCGCAGGTACACTACGCGTATAAAGGCCGCTACGTCTTCGACGCCACTCTGCGTCGCGACGGTTCCACCAAGTTCGGTCCTGACCGTCGCTGGGGTAACTTCCCTGGACTCTCGGCCCGATGGAACATCAGCGACGAGCCGTGGATGCAGAACCTGAAGTGGCTCACCATGCTTTCCATCCGTCCGGGTTGGGGTATCGTAGGAAACCAGCCAGGTCAGGAAGGCTTGTTCTACAGCAAGTACGCAAGCGGTGACGCCTACATGAGAGGCGCCTCCATCGTTCCTTCCAACATACGTCTCTCCGACCTCCGCTGGGAGAAGAAGGAGACATGGAACCTCGGATTCGACCTGGGACTCTTCGACAACAAGATCACAGCCGACCTCTCCATCTATACACAGAAGACCACCGACCTGCTCATGCAGGGTTACGCAATCCCTTCTTCCTCAGGCTACTCACAACTCTCGACCAGGAACTGCGGCGCGATGAGGAACAACGGATGGGAATTCAATATCAACGCCAACCGCATGATCACGTTCGGCAAGTTCAACATGGACATCAACCTGACGTTCGCCAACAACCGCAACGAGATTATCGACATGGAACCGACAGTCATCGAGAGCATGAACGACGAGTTCGATTACAACAACGGCAAGTATCTGTCACGAGTTCAGCTCAACAACCCACTCGGCTCAATCTACGGTTTCCGCTACCTCGGCACTTACCAGTACACCGAATACACGGAAGAGGAGATCAAGGGCGTGAGCGGTCCTGACGCACCGGTCGCACGCAACGAGAACGGTGAGGTGATCCTCAACTCGGCAGGCAACCCTAAGGAGATGTACTTCGACTATGACAACACACGCTACAAGTTCGTGGGTGGTGACGCCAAGTACGAGGACATCAACCATGACGGCCAGATCAACGAACTCGATATCGTCTATCTCGGCAGCTCACTCCCTAAGCTGACCGGTGGTTTCGGATTCAAGTTCAACTACTCACACTGGTCGCTCAATCTCCAGTTCAACTACCGCTACGGCAACAAGGTCATCAACCGTGCCCGTATGGATGCCGAGAGCATGGACAACAACAACAACCAGTCAATCGCCATCAACTGGCGCTGGCACAACGAGGGTGACGTGACCGAGATGCCGCGCGCTGCCAACACAAGTGCGAGCGGGGCCAACTTCTCCACTTACAACTACCTCGGCAGCGACCGATTCGTAGAGGACGCATCGTTCCTCCGACTCAACTACGCACAGCTCTCCTATGCATTCGACAACAAGGTCATCAAGAGTCTCGGACTCTCCAACCTGAGTCTCTATCTCACAGTTAACAACGTGTTCCTTCTCACCAAGTACTCAGGAGTCGATCCTGAGATTGCCCAGGGTGGTTGGGCACCTGCGTCCGACAATGCAAGGACACCTCGTCCGAAGTCATTCACATTAGGTGTCACAGTTGCTTTCTAAAGTATGGAGGATATGAATATGAAAAAGATCAGAAATACAGCGATTCTTTTCTCAGCGTTAGCTTCGCTGAGCGCGTTTACTTCATGCGACCTCGAACTTCTGCCCCTCAACGAAGTGGTACTCGAGAACTTCTGGGAGAACAAGGCCGACGTTCAGTCAGTGGTGAATTCCTGCTACTCGTCGATGCAGGACAACAGTTACGTCACTCAGACCCTCGTCTGGGGCGAGTGCCGTTCGGACAATATCACGTCCGGCGAAAACGTGACAGGACTCAGCGGACTTCAGCAGCTCCTGAAGGGTCAGCTCAAGCCGACCAACAGCCTTTGTGACTGGTCAGCGATGTATGTGAACATCAACTATTGCAACACGGTGCTCAAATATGCTCCGCAGGTCAAGGCCGATGACCCTAACTTCACGCTGTCCGACCTCCAGATCGTTCAGGCGGAGGCCAAGGCAATACGTGCCATCAGCTATTTCACACTCGTCAAGACATTCAACAACGTACCGTTCTCATTCGAGCCTTCTGTCGATGACAACCAGGACTACGTCTATCCGGCTTCTCCTGGCGACTCCATCATCGACGTGCTCATCGCCGACATCGAGCCGGTGAAGGACTATCCTCCTAAGTACTACTCCGACGAGTTCGCCAAGAACACAGGGCGCATCACCCGTAAGGCCATGTATGCACTGCTTGCCGACCTCTACTTGTGGAGGGCCTCCGACAAGAACTTCCCTAAGCAGCAGGAGTACTACCAGAAGGCAGTGGAATGCTGCGACTACGTCATCAACTACATGATTGGTGAGTATGAGGCAGAGCACAGCGAGGGACACTGGAGGAAGCGTGACTTCGACAAGTACGTATGGCAGCACTATGGCTACCCGCTCCTCGCTGAGGAGGTGAACCCGGGAACCAACAACGGCGGTCCTCAGGCATACAACGCCATCTTCGGCACCGGCGGCTCGTTCGAGAGCATCTTCGAGATCACATTCACATCAGGCAATGACTATGTGAAGAACACCACCATCGCCAACATGTATGGTGGGAAGAACGAACAAGGACGGTCAATCTCTCCTTACGCCAGCGCGTCCGACAACATGATGCCTGACAAACTCTCTAAGTCAGCGACGACTTACAGCCAGGCCACCGAGGCGAATCCTTTCAGCGTCATCACCGACTACCGCTCAATCACTAACTTCCAGTACGACGACAACGGCAAGTACCCAATCCTGAAGTTCACTTTGAGCAACTCCAACCTCGGTAGTGGCGGCACGAGTGGCAAGGTGGCAGCCAGCGACTGGGCTCCAAGCAGCGGCACACCAAACTACCGCGACGCGAAGGACAACATCGCACCTTTTATTATATATAGGCTCACCGATGTCATGCTGATGCGCGCGGAGGCGGAGATCTGTCTCGCCGGTCTCCTCAATACCGACGCCAAACCTAAGCTGTATGCCGAGACGCGCCGCAAGGGCTCCGACTGCTTCGGCTCCGACTCACTACTCTATGATGATGCGTTCAACCTCATCATGGCTGTGTATATGCGCTCCAATCCGTCAGCCCAGACCGTGCCGTCTGCCGCTCCTAAGCGTGCCAACATGACCACCTATGACGATTTCATCACACTCGTGGAACTTGAGCGCCGTCGTGAGCTTATGTTCGAGGGCAAGCGATACTTCGACCTCGTACGCCGCGCGCGTCGTGAGGGAAACACATCGCACTTCGCGACGTCCGTCAGCGCTAAGTATGGAGAGGCTTCGAGAGCCGTACTCATCAAGATGTCAATGATGGAGTTCATGTACATGCCTTACCTCAAGCAACAATGTAAGATCAATCCGTATCTGAGACAGAACGAGGCCTATTCAGAAGAAGATGATTATGTGAAAAACTAACAACCTATGAAGAAATTATTTTATATATCCACAATACTGTCAGTCATTCTGTCGCTGAACGTACTCGTCTCCTGTGATGACGATCCCGGGGTGGAGAACTACTACACTTCATCCAAGCAGTACGCTTCTGACTTCCTGAATGACAACCAGGCCCAGTTCAGCTCGTTCATCGAGATACTGAACCGCGCCACTGGCGACCATGGGAAATACCGTCTCATGGACCTCTTGGGAACTTACGGCTCCTATACGGTGTTCGCTCCTACCAACGAGGCTATCGACAAGTTCCTCCAGTCGAAGGGCGTGTCATCCGTAGCCGAGTTGAGCAAGGCGGACTGTGACACTCTCGCTCTCAACCACATCATCGAGCAGGAGTTCTTCACCACCGACTACAACAATGGTACTTATCCTCTCGCCAACATGCTTGAGCGCTATCTCACCATCACCTGCGACTCCGACACGGTGAGCGTACCGGGTAAGGTGCGCCTGATGATGCGCATCAACAAGAACGCGGTCATCCAGCTTCCTGACGACTCGGTGATGAACGGTGTGGTACATGTCATGAGCAGTGTCATCGGCACTCAGAACGACATGCTGCCTGACGTGCTCGAGCGTGACTCGGCCATCACCCTCTTCGTCCAGGCGATGAATGCGACGGGCATTGACGAGAAACTGCGTGAGCAATACATGGACCAGGAGTATGAGAGAGCGAAGGGACCTACCTTCGACCTCGACTCCGTTGACTGGACCAACGACAAGCTCTGTCTCGCCACTGCCGTCGAATACGACAACGTGGCGTACATGAAACACCGCTATTTCAAGTTCACCGCTTTCATCGAGACTGACGACCTGCTTGAGACCAAGTACGGCATCACCACTCTCGACCAGCTCCGCGCCAAGGCGAAGGAACTCTATGACCCGATGTATCCGGATGATGCGGAGGTGACCGACGAACGTGACCCGCGCAACTCCTTCAACCGCTTCGTGGCTTACCACTTCCTACCGTTCCAGGCCACTTACTATCAGCTGACCTGCGTTGACGGCCCTAACAGCACACTTGCCACACTCTTCAACCGTCGTAAACTCGACATCTGCGACTGGTATGAGGGTTACATGAATCATTCCATGATGAAGTTCTCCTTCCCTCTCGGAGCAGAGAACGGTCTCTACATCAACCGCCGTGGCGTGATGAACAGGCCGGACGAGAAGGGCGTGAAGATTCGCGGTGCGAAGGTGGCTACTCCTGACAAGATGCCGGACAACATCGCGCTCAACGGGGCTTACTACTACATCGACGACATCATCGCCTACGACAGAGTCACTCAGCAGGACGTCATCGGCAGTGAGCGTCTGCGTATGGACGGCTCCACGCTCTCTCCTGACTTCATGACCAGCGGCGCACGCGGACATTACACGAAATCCACTATCGAGAACGGCAAGTACGGCCGTGGAGGTCAGGGAGCCAAGGCGGCAAGCAACTGCAACACCTGTCTCGGTTTCAAGGCCGGCTTCGCCAAGAACTTCGTCTATTCGGACAATATCACGCATTTACATGTACGCAACCGCGTGATGCACTTCTGGTCTTTCGAGGGTGACGAGCTGACCATCATCGGCAAGTTCGACATCGCGGTCAAGATGCCTCCTGTGCCGGAGGGCGAGTGGGAAGTACGTATCTTCTCTTGTTTTGGATTCGACAACCGCGGAATCATCCAGTTCTACTTCGGACCGGGTGAGGAAGTCGATGGCAAGGTGGTCGGCGACCTCAAGCCTTGCGGCATACCTCTCGACATGCGTCCGGGAGGAACTGACTCACGTGTCGGCTACAAGTCCGACGACGCCCTCGGCGACGAAGACGCCATCGCGGCCTTCGACAAGCAGTTCCGCAACCGAGGATGGATGAAGGGTATGGGAAGCTACGGTTCTGGTAACGAGACCACAGGTGTCATGGGCACCGCGTTCCGCAAGCAGGACAACACGCTCCGCAAAATCATAACCCGTTTCCACTCCGACGGCAAGTCTGACTACTGGCTGCGCTGCCAACAGAAAATTGAATCAGAAACAAACACAATGAACTTTGATGCATTGGAGCTTTGTCCGAGCACTGTGTTCAACAACGAATACTATGCAGAGGATAAGTGGTAATAATAAATAATAAAAGGTATAACAATGAAAAATATAATGAGATCAACGCTTTCAGCTCGCCTGATTGTATTCTCCGCCGCCTTGTCGCTTGTGTCACTGACGGGGTGCAAGGACGAATGGGATGAGCACTACGATGCAGAGGCCTCCGGCCTGACATACAATGGCGATATGATGGGCTATATCAGTGAGAACAGCCAACTGGCTGATTTCGTCGAGGTGGTCAAGGCCGCAGGGTTCGATACTGACCTCGCGTCAAGTCAGATACGCACGCTCTGGGCTCCTGTCAATGGCACGTTCAATAAGGACTCTCTCATCAGCCTCGCGAAGGCTGGTGGGAAGAAGTCCGTCATCACCGGGTTCATCAAGAACCACCTCGCGCGTTACGCTATGTCATACAACACCCCGGACTCTCTCTCCCTCGATGAGCCTAAGTCCGTCCTGTTGCTCAACTCCAAGATTCTCGTCATGGACCCGAAGGGCACGTTCGGCACTGCCAATGTCACCAAGCCTAACATCACTTGCGCCAATGGTGTGGTTCATGTGATTGACAAGGCGCAGCCGTACCAGACCAACCTCTACGAACAGATTGAGGCTGCTCACTTCGCATGGCTGGCTCAGCACCCAGAGGAGGCAGGCAACGACTCTCTCGTCTCCATGTACACCTTCCTCCAGAAGTACAACGACGACTCACTCGACGTCAACAAGAGTGTCTATCGTGGCGTCGATGAGAACGGCAACCGCATCTATGTCGATTCTGTAGTCATCCGTAACAACACGGTACTCAACGGTATGGACGCACTCATCTACACCGAGGACTCCAACTACTTCGCTATCATCCCTTCAGTCGAGGCCTATCAGGAGCGCGTGAGGATAGCAAAAGAGCTGTTGGTCTATAACCCGTCGGAAAACGCCACCGACCCGAAGATGTGTGACTCGCTCCAGAACTACAATGCCAATGTGTTCGCCATCACCGACCTCTTCTTCAATGTCAACACCAACTCCCGTAGTGGTGTCCTCGTGACCGACTCCGCAGTCTCCACCACCTACAAGCGCTCCAACTGGGAGAACCATGTGTACTACGCACCTTACGCCGAAGGTGGCATCCTTTCCGGGAAAAACAAGGTGTCGTGCAGCAACGGAACGGCATTCATGGCCAAGGAATACCCTATGTCAGTCCGCGACCAGTTCTACAAGAAGATCGATGTGCCTTGCAATAAGACTACCAACATCGACCAGACCACTGACGACGATGGAAAACTCCTTTACACCAAGAACGTCAACCCTGACTACCAGGTGTGGACTTACACAGTGAATACACGCGACAGTTCCTACACTTTCAGTTTCCTCGATGTCCAGGCCACTACGATGGCACTCAACCCGACCATCGCGTTCAAGATACCTAACACCTTGAAGGCCACTTACGACATGTATCTCGTTTACGCACCAATCTGGGTTCTCCAATACAACGATTTCGAGGCTGCTCTTAAAGGTCACGAGACTCTGGTCGGAACCAACCAGGACCCTCTCCGTCCTTACTATTTCAAGGTGACTGTGTTCGAGCGCAACAATACCGACCCTAACATCGGTATGTATCCTAAGTCAGGCGTAGCCATCAAGAATCCGGCTGACGGCTCATCCACATTCACTACCAACGTGGAGAATTTTGTTGACACCTTGTTCCTCGGGACAATCGAGACGAAGAACGCCTACTATAACACGACTTCCGAAGGACTCCTGGTACAGTTGGCTGCCAACATCTCCTCTAAGAACGTAGTGAACTACTCACGTGAGATGTACCTCAGCAAGATCATACTCAAGCCTCACGAGGAGGAAACGTCAGATTACATCAAGTTCCGTAAACGCTAAATTTCTGCCCTATGAAAAAAATATTCTTTCTATCTTTAGCTCTGGCATGTGCGTTTAGCGTATATGCTCAGGACGCTGAAAGCGAGGCGCCTGCAAAGAAGGAGACTACCGTGAAGAAACACAAGCAGTATCCTACCATCGCGATCAAAGGCAAGGTGGTTGACGCCGCTACCGGCGAGCCTCTTGCCGGTGCCAAGATTCAGGCATATAACAACACATATTATTCATCGATGGCAGGTGAGGACGGCACCTTCACCATTCAGGTTCCTGAGTTCGTGACCTCTTTCGTCACCTCACTCGAAGGCTACAACCTCAGCCGCACCGCACTCAACGGTCGCACACAGAACATCGTCATCAGTCTCTATGCTGACCGCTTCATCCCTGACTACACACTCAAAACGGTGGCAAGCAAGTCCGTCACCACGTCCGGGTTCGACGCCTCCACGGCGCTCACCGCTGACCAGGAGGTGCAGAACCGTCTCGGGGCCGACGTGCGCGCCATACAGCGCTCTGCCATTCCGGGCATGGGCGACGTGATGTTCATCAACGGCTTCAACACACTCAACACCAACGCTCAGCCGCTCATCGTCGTTGACGGTGTCATCTTCGACATGATGTACGATGACGAGATGGTTCACAACGGCTACTTCAACAACCTACTCACTTCCATCAACATGGACGATGTCGAGGACATACAGGTGCTGAAGAACGGTACTGCCATCTATGGCGCGAAGGCTGCCAACGGCGTGATACTCATCACCACCAAACGTGTGAAGAGCATGGCCACCCGCATCGAGTTCAATGCCTCAGCCGGTGTCGAGCTGACTCCCGGACTCATGGAGGTCATGAATGCGGAACAGTATCGCACTTACGCCTCCGGACTGCTCCAGACCACCGGCACCAAACTCACCGACTTCAAGTTCCTCAACCCTGACCCTAACTACTATTACTACAACATGTATCACAATGATACGAAATGGAAGGACGAGGCATACAAGGAGGCTATCTCGCAGCGTTACAGCATCGGCATCTCCGGAGGTGACGACGTGGCGAGCTACAACCTCTCCGTCGGCTACAGCAACAACAAGTCCACTCTGAAGAAGAACGACATGGACCGCTTCAATATCCGCTTCAACACCGACATCGTGCTGAGCAAGAAGTTCACATGCCGCTTCGACGCCTCTTACACCAACGTCACTCGCAACCTTCGTGACGACGGTCTGGAGCGCGACTACCTCGCAACGCCTATCGTCTCGCCGGGTATGCTCACCCTCATCAAGGCTCCTTTCCTCACTCCTTACGACTTCTCCACCGACGGTAAGCGCTCTGACTTCATATCCGACGCCGACGACTATCTCAAGGAGGTGCTCGGCAACACCGGCTCTGTGGCTAACCCTACCGCCATACTCAGGAACGCGGACGCTCTCAACAAGAACCACTCCGACAACACCATGATCAACATCGCCGTCACTCCTAAGTGGCAGATCAACCGGAACTTCTCAGTACAGGAGCATTTCGCCTACACCCTCCAGAGTTTCGACGAACGTTACTTCACACCAATCATCGGTACTCCTGACTTCACACTCGAGGGCAAGGGAATCGCCAACAACACCGACGAGTCACTCTACTCACGTCACCATGCCATCTGGTCCGACACACGCTTCAACTGGGCACTGCCGCTCGGCTCACACCGACTCGACATCTATGGCGGAGCCAGGTTCATGAATGACAGCTACACCTCATCCGACCTACTCGGTTACAACACTGGTAGTGACAAGACTCCTAACATGGGTACAAGCCTCCAGTACAAGACCTCCGTCGGCAACGATGCTCTCTGGCGCTCTCTCTCTTACTACGCCAACATCGACTACAACTATCAGGAGAAGTACTACCTCCAGGGACAACTCTCCATGGAGACCTCATCACGCTTCGGTAAGAACCTCGACGCGGGTCTCCGTCTCTTCGGTGTGAACTGGGGACTCTTCCCTTCAATCCAGGGCGCATGGGTGATGTCAAACGAGAAGTGGTTCCCTTCAATCAAGGGAGTCAACATGCTCAAGATCAATGCCGGCTTCGAGTCTGTAGGCAACGACGCCGTTGACAACAACGCTACTCTTACTTACATGACAAGCTTCAACATGCTCAACCAGACGGTTCCAGGACTCGTCCTCAGCAACATCGGTAACGACAAACTCTGCTGGGAGACTACCAACCGCTTCAACGCCGGTCTCGAAGGCAACTTCTTCAACAACCGTCTCAATGTGCGCTTCAACTACTTCAACTCGACTACCACCGACCTCGTTGCCCTCGGCACACTCGCCTATGTCTCTGGACTCAGCGACTACTGGACCAACGACGGCGAACTCAAGAACCAGGGATTCGACGTCTCTGCACTCGGCAAGATAGTCAACGGCAAGTCCTTCAAGATGGAACTCGGAGCAAGTGTGGGACATTACAAGAACGAACTCACCAAACTGCCGGAGAACTCTACTGAGTTCACCACCGATGCCTATGGTGCCACCATACTCTCACGCGTCGGCAATCCTGTCGGACTGTTCTACGGCTACAAGACCGAAGGGGTATTCGCCACTTCGGCACAGGCTAAGGCATCCGGACTCTACATCGTTGACAAGACCGGCAAGCAGCAACCGTTCCAGGCAGGCGACATGATCTTCTCCGACCTCGACGGCAACGGAGAGATCAATGAGCATGACCGGACCGTCATCGGCGACCCTAACCCGGACATCTACGGTAACATCACTGCCAACTTGCTCTTCGGAAACCACTGGACTCTCAACATCGGCTTCAACTACTCTCTCGGAAACGACATCTACAACTATCAGCGCTCTGTCCTCGAAGGTGGCTCGCAGTTCCTCAACCAGACCACAGCGGTCAACCGCGCATGGGTAGGCGAGGGCATGGTCACTGACATACCGCGCTCCGTCTATCAGGACCCTATGGGCAACAGCAGATTCTCTGACCGATGGATCGAAGACGGCTCATACATCAGACTGCGCAACGTGACACTCAGCTACAGGATTCCTATTCGTAACGAGTACATTCAGGGACTCACCGTATGGGCTGCGGGCAACAACCTGCTCACACTCACTAAGTACCTCGGCAACGACCCTGAAGTCACTTGCAGCAACAGCGTTCTCTTCCAGGGCATCGACTGCGGATACCTCTCGTCTGGGCGCAGCTTCTGGCTCGGTGTAAAGATTAACTTGTAAAATAAGGAGTATATGAAAATGAAAAAGATATTTGGTTTTGCTGTCATCGCCTCAGCAATTGTCTCAATGACTGCCCTCACAAGCTGTGAGGATATGTTCACTGCGGAAAACTCCTTGGTGACTACTAACCTCAACCCTAAGGACACTCTCTACAGTGTCATGGGAATCGTCAAGCAGATGCAGAAACTTGCCACACGCACCATCGTACTCGGTGAGCTGCGCGCTGACCTCGTGGACATCAACTCCTCCACGACCACGCCGCTGCAGGAGGTGTCTGCCAATATGGTCGGAGAAGACAACCCTTACAACTCACCCGCTGACTACTATGCGGTCATCAACAGCTGCAACATCTACCTCGCCAACGTCGATACAGCGCACATCACCCACAACGAGGTCTATTACGAGAAGGAAATCCTCGCTGTCAAGGCTTACCGCGCATGGACCTACCTCGAACTGGCCAAGATCTATGGTGAGGTGCCGTTCGTCACTGAACCGGTTCTCGCCGCAAGTCAGGCTGAGGACATCGTGGCTAACTTCTATTACAACAGGAAGAACCTCACCGAGATATGCGACTACTTCATCAACGACCTCGTCAGCTACCTCAGCTACAACAACCGCGCGGCACGCAACCTCGACCTGAGACCAAGCTACGCTCAGAACTATCAGAATGTCACCATGGCCAACTTCTTCATACCGGCAAGGGTCATGCTCGCTGAGCTATACCTCTGGAGAGGAAGCGCCACCGGCAACAGGCAGGACTTCATCGAGGCTGTACGACACTATCATGACTTCCTGACATTCACCGGCGAGGAGCACCCTACCGGCTACGGCTACGACGTGGTCTGGACTAACCGCAACTTCAACCAGACATCCGATAACTATGCCTCCCGATCCAGGTTCACCATGAGGAACCTCACATCAATGGATGCCGATTATGTCTGCTACATTCCTGTGGACACTACTGAGTACTACGGAACGGTGTCTGACATCCGCGAGGTATTCTGCTCCACCTACAAGAACAACTACTTCGCTCAGGCCAACCCTTCTGAGTACCTCAAGCAACTCTCTAAGGAACAACGCTATTGCAAGTACTCCTACATCAGCGACCAATTTCAGGACGCGCTCTACGGACCTGTTGACGAGAAGAAAGTCACTAACGCCACCATGATTGGCGACCTGCGTCTCTTTGCCGTATGCAACAACATCTCCGTACTCGACAAGTACCACGACTACAACACCGAGCGCCAGTACATACTGAAATACACCGCCGGAGCCTCTCAACTCTACAATGACGAACGGACCAACTTCGTTCCGCTCTTCAGGTACACCATGCTCTATCTCCACATGGCCGAGGCACTCAACCGCGCCGGATTCCCGGAGACCGCCTTCGCAGTCCTCAAGTACGGACTTACAGAGGACCTCATGAACGACCGCTCCATCATTCCTGCTGAGGAATACGAAGGACTCAAGGCCATCACCCAGTGGGGATTCTCATCTGGCGAGACCAGCAGCTTCGTGGAGTGGGACAGGGACGAGTTCATCGCCTACGACCCAACCGATGTCTTGGAGACCCGCACGGCTACCCAGATGGGCATACACAGCCTCGGAAGCGGCGACTCTCCTCAGAACGCATACTACACACTTCCTCACGACTCCGCCCTCTGGGCCGTTTATGACAAGGCAGTGGCCGACAGCCTCGCGGTACGAAAGGAAATGCTCAACTTCATAGCACTCACACCGCTCACCAAGGAGAGCACACCGGAGGACTCAGCGTTCTACAACCAGACAATCGCCACCTACAAGGCTGCCATCGCCGAACTCAATGCCAAGGCACAGAGCGAATACTCCCTGGCAATAACTGAGCAGCGAGAGGCATTCCCGGCTTTCGTGGCACAGAAGATACTCGACGAGGAAGCAATCGAAGGCATGTTCGAAGGATATCGGTTCTACGACCTCATGCGCTGGGCCATGTACACACACGACAGCGACTTCATTGCTTACCAGGTCGGCAACCGAAAGGGCATCGACAAGCAAGCACCGGTTACATCGCTGCTCAGCGGCATGTGGTACCTACCACTACGCTCACGCTGACGACTATCACACATCAACGCACCATAACGGCGCACAGGCACAAGAGAAGGTGGCAAACAGCCACCTTCTCTTTTTGGGCGGGGGTTCCGGCAAGTCCGGCCATTCCGGCGCTTCCGGCCATTCCGGCCATTCCGGATTTGCCGGAAAACCCGGAATGGCCGGAAAACCCCGCAAATGTCAAAACTTGTTAACAGATTTTTGGAACACTCTCATTGCTAATTGGTTACAAGTCCAAGGTGCAGACGGTGCACTTCAATCCT